>CAZEQQ010000415.1:0-2915 GCA_964514425.1 uncultured archaeon | reverse complement strand
GAAATAGATGAAGGTTTTGTAGCAAACCAAACACTAGTTACTCCTGAGGACGTAACAGAGTTTACGATTACAGTGAAAATATTAGCAAAAAACTCTACTATGACCGAGCAACAAGAGTTTTTCGCAGAATTTCCAGGAAATGATGAAAAAATAAGTATAAGGAAAACTATAATTCTTCCAATAATTCAATTACCTGGATTTCCTGATTTAGCAACATTTCTTAGATGGATTATCATCTTTGTTCTAATTGGGCTAGTTCTCTCATTTCCAGCAATATTTGCAGGGACAAATGCAACAATTGATGGAATAAAAACGATGAAAGAAAATAGGAAACAAAAGAAAATAAAAGAAGAAAAAGCCAAGACAATGCAATCAGAGCCAATAGGAGAAGATCAATCATGAGCGCAAAACAAACAGTTACACCGCTTGAACGCGGTACAAAAAAGATGGATGTATTAATGCGGACTTTTGGCATGAGAACAAGAATATTTATGGGCTCTTCAATCGCAATTGTGAAAGGAACAAGAAAAATGTATCCATATGAATTGAAAGCAACCATAGTCGAAACAGCGAGAGGAATTGGTATTAAAGTTGCTTCTGAAAAAATATGGTATAGCTTCTTCAAACTTATACCTTTTTTGTTTATCTTGACTTTGTCCATTTTGCAGTTTGTAATACCCACTATAGGTGTAGATATAGCTAATGCAATAGGAGTAAATGTTTTCTTATTATTTTTAGGAAAGGATCCTAATATTATAGGGTTATGGGTTATTCTCCCCCTATTTTCTGCACTAGTAATAGGTGCAGAATTAGTAGAAAGAAGAATAAGGTCGAACTTTATCCAAAATAGGATGCCAAGATTCATAAGTGGAGCCGAATGGCGAGTAGCTGAACCTCCATTAGCACTGGATTTTGTACTTATTTCACATAACTTGTTATGGTTATCTTGGCTATTTTTGACGATTATCTTTGCACCTTTTATATTTAGTCAAGAAATAGTAGAAAATTTTGTTCAAGTTTATAACACAACCTCTGATGACCTAATGTCTAAAGCTTTAATAGTTAGTACTTATAATATCGCAATTATCTCAGGTTTTTTCTTTGCTTTGCTTTTTCAGAGATTTTTAGCATTTAGAGGAGAATTGGACCAAACACAAAATAGAACAGATATAGAACTTGAAGGCAAAACTAGACAAATGATGCAAACTGTTTTAGGTGCAGCATTTCTTGCTTTTATTCAATTTGTTTTCTTTTCTTTTACATTCTGGTCAAACATTACTGTTTTTCAAACAATATTGTTTTTTGCTATTACAATAATTGCTAGTGCTATAGGAACATGGTTATTCTGGCAAAAAGAGTTGTATGTATTTGTTGTGATCCAGATATGGCTATTTCTGAGTTTAGTTGTGATGGTATTCTTGAATGCTGAACAACCAGGATATTCATGGATGATTATATGTCATCTTTTCTTAATTTTACTTATTCTTGGATTAATGCTTAATAGATCATTCGAGAAGCATTTAGAGAAGAAAGGATTACTTGAACCTAGTTGGTTATTTGATGTTTTTCCTTTATTTGCATATATTGGTGTAATAAGAAAACAAAAATCAAAGGTAGATAAAGATGTGAAAAAAGATTTGCAAGAAATTGCAGATGATGAAGGGTTAGAAGTAAAAACAAAACGAGAGGATATTAAAGTTAATCTCAAGAAGGTTTATGCTAAAGGCAATGAAGCAAAAGAAATCTTAAAAGTTTTTAGAAAAATTGTTACTCGTGTTTCAAAAGCTGAAGTAAACCTTTTAACTATAACCACCATGAAGAATGAGGTAAAAGATTTACTTAAGCCAGATAAGGAATTAACTAAAGACGCAGACATCTTTTTTTCAACAGTTGATCAACTATTGTGGGACGATTCATATCAACTAAGAGAAGGGAACGTTATAGCACATTTAGGTGAAAAAATCTATTCATTTTTATCAAAGTGAAGGTGAAAGAATGTTTAGTAGAACAAAAAAAACTGATGAAACAACAGAGAAAAAAACAAAGGAACTAAAAATACCTTTGAGGAAATTAAAAAAGTTGGAGATCTTAGCAAAGCAACGTTCTACTAGTTTTCTACAAGGTCATAGACGGTCAGTATTCAAAGGACCTGGAACGGATTATGCGGATTTGAGAGAATATGTGGAAGGAGATGATTTGCGTTTTATTGACTGGAACGCATCATCAAGAATACCTAATAAATTGATAGTAAGGAATTATGAACAAGAAAGGAACAGCAATGTTATCCTAATGATGGATACAAGTCATTCAATGCTATTGGGTGACCCAACGCCAAGAATAAAACTTGCAGTAGAAGCGACAGCAACCTTAGCTTATACGGTAATGAATAATAGGGATAATTTTGGTTGGGTGTCTTTTTCAGATAAGATTTATTCTAATGTTCCTGCAAGAGGAGGAAAAACGCATCTTTATTATATTTTCAATGAAATAATGAAGATAGCACCACAAGGGCGAACCAACCTTGGTGAAGCGTTAAAGCATATAGCCTTAACTCAAAAAAAGAGATCAATTATTATTGTGATGACAGACCTTCATAGTAGCCTAGAAGAAGCTTTTGAAGGATTTAAGATAGCTAATGTGAAAAAGCATGATGTAAAAGTTATTCATATACACGACCCAGAAGAATTTCTTTTTCCAAAAAACCCAAGACAAGTAAAATTCCAAGATCCAGAAACAGGTAAAATGGAAGTTATAAATTTTGACAATCTCTTAGATAGAGGAAATTATATGTATGAAATAGGGAGAAAAATTAAGGAACTTCATAATTTTAAGAGAATAGTAAAAGGCTTTAATATCGATGTAATTGATGCACCAACTACAATTCTAACAGAAAAGTTATTATTGGCGTATTTTGG
>CAZEQQ010000414.1:0-2918 GCA_964514425.1 uncultured archaeon | reverse complement strand
TCTTTGAACAGTATTTTTTCTCCTTCTTTTGCTGTATAATTGAATGCTTTATCCTCTTGATCCCAGAATTGTTCGATCATTTCATCTGCCAACTTTTTTGCTTCTTTGAAATATTTTACTTTGAATGTTGCTTCATATAATTCCAATAATGCCCATACTACTGATGTATAATCTTCTAGCATTCCTGTTACAGCTTTTTCTCCTTCTCTATATCTATGATACAGTGATACTCCTTTATTTTCTTTTTCTCCTTCCTCTTTTACCTTCATTTCTTCTTCTATAAACTTCCATCCTTTTTCTGCCATAGCGATGTTTTCTTCTTTTCTCATTATTCTTCCTGATTTTGCTAAAGCTGCTATCATTAACCCATTCCAATCTGTTAGAATTTTGTCATCTTTTAGGGGTTTTATTCTTTTTTCTCTATTTTCATACAATTTTTTCCTTATCTTATCTACTTCTTCTCTTAACTCTCTTTCATCTTTTTTCAGTATTTTCGCTATTTCTTCTATTCCCACTCTTTTATGCGGGATATTTTTCCCATTCTTTTTCTTTTCTAACTCATCAAGATAATTGCCTTCGTCTTCTATATTGAAAACTAAATTGGCTACTTTTTGTTCGTCTTCTGTTAATATTTCTTCCATTTCTGCTTTTTTCCACATATAGAACTTTCCTTCTTCTCCTTCACTATCAGCATCTTCTGCAGAATAGAATCCACCTAAAGAACTGGTTAAATGCTCTTTCACATATTCTACTATCTCTTCAGCTGTTGTCCTAAACTCTTCAATTTTTGTATTTTGATAAGCTTCTGCGTAAACCATAAGAAGTAATGCTTGGTCATAAAGCATCTTTTCGAAATGTGGAACTAACCATTTTCTATCTGTTGAATATCTATGGAACCCATGTCCTATGTGATCGAATATTCCTCCCATTCTCATGTTTTCTAAAGTGTTATTCACCATTCTTTGTAAGAATTCATCCTTTTCCATTTCTGCTATTCTCATCAACAATAACAGCTTATGTGGTGTAGGAAATTTTGGCTGCATTCCAAATCCTCCCCAATCAGGATCATAAAAATGTTTTAACTCATCCACTGCTTTTTTCACTATTTTCTGATAATCTATTTCTTTTCTTTCTCTTTGGCTATTTTTCTGCAGTTCTTCTAGTATCTCTTCTGCCGTTTCTTTAACATTCTCTTTATCTTCTTTCCATAATTCTTCAACATTTTCTAAGAGGTCCACCAATCCCATTATCCCATACTTTTGTTCTTTTGGTATGTATGTTCCTGCAAATATTGGTTTTTTCTCTGCTGTCATAATGATTGTTAAAGGCCATCCTCCTGAACCTGTTACTAATTGACATACTTGCATATAGATATTATCTATATCTGGTCTTTCTTCTCTGTCTACTTTTATTGACACATAACTTCTATTGAGTATTTCTGCCACTTCTTCATCTTCAAATGATTCATGTGCCATCACATGACACCAGTGACAGGTTGCATAACCTATTGATAAGAATATCAACTTTTCTTCTTTTTTTGCTTTTTCAAATGTTTCTTCATTCCACGGGTACCAATCTACAGGATTATCTGCATGTTGTAGCAAATAGGGGCTTTTTTCTTCCTTTAATCTATTAATTGTTTTTCCTCTTCCATCAGTATTTTTTTGAGTTACCATTAAAATCGTGTACTTTTTGTTTTCCTTTTTTTAATGTCTGTCTATTGAACAAAAAAAAGCACATCATTGTCTTTCGATTTCGACATAAGGGTCAATGAGTGAGCATCAAAGTCAAGATTCATCTGTTTCTGATAAGATGAAAAAGAAAAAAGCTGTTAATCTTTCTTCTCTTTTCTATCACTTTCCCATTGTTCATACTGTTAACTTCTGTCAAGCAATTTATCAATTTCAAAAGAAATACTTGAATGTTTAATTTAGCTCTAGCATTGCCATCAACGAGAGATATAATAATCCTTATGTGTTTAGTAGCTGTCTCTAATACACTAACAGATATGGTTTCAGAGGCAAGAAAAAGATGATTAGTTTAAATTTAAATACTTACTTAATCTTCAGTTCACGCATCCCTATGAACTTGTAAAAAGGGGAAGGATTAAAATTAAAAAATGATTAATATTAACCCAAATATTGCTAATCCTCCAATGCCTGAACTAACACCAAAAATGACTAACTCTCTTACTCGCCATTTTAATGGGTCTAGAGGCAATCTTTCTGTAGCATAGTCTGGTACTCGTTCTACTTTCATTTTTCCGGGTAATTGTTTCCAGTTTATTGCTAAACCAACAATTAAGCATACAATTGCCAATACTAATCTTGTTACGCCTAAAAAGAACGAAATAGAAACTATTGTTGTTACCATTCCACCTATAAATAATGATGTTCCTAGAATTAAGCGTGTGTATTCGTTTTTGTTAGGTTCATTCCAAAATACTTTCAGTGTTGAATTACACTCGGTACAAGTCCATTTTTGGCTCAATTCTTCTTCATTATAGTTTTTAATCTTTATGTCCGTTTTTTGTTTTTCACATTTTGGACACCAAAACAGAGGAAAAGGAATATTTCTTTTCAATCCTTGAGGTTCTAAGTTTGTAATAGCAACTCTATGTTGAGAGGGAGTTGAAGAAGTGATCGCATTTACATTAGAAGATGAAACTACTGGACTTAAGCTGGTGTCAGTACCAGTATAGTCTTTTAGTTTAAAAATTAACAATCCAAACCATACTAAAAGAAGAATATGATTAATTACACTTGCTAGAAGAGTTATTTGGATAATTGCTACATTTGCCTCAGTAAGACTTATGAGTATAAAATAAAAAACTAATTCCATACACGACGCTCATACGATCAGTACCCTCTTCTGGAGTTCGATCTCGGCGTCCTTAATATATGTGATGTCCCTCGCGA
>CAZEQQ010000413.1:0-2923 GCA_964514425.1 uncultured archaeon | reverse complement strand
ACCGCTCTCCTGGTCAGTATGACCATGCTCCCTGTCTTCGTTGTGGTCTGCTTGTTAATACTCATCATAATGCTGCTTTGTTTCTTGAACAGTCGTTTCTTTCTTCATCATAATGCGTTGTGCCTGTCCACATCTTCAGGCCGTCTGAGTCTTGCACTCAGTATTCTTTCAGCCTTTGTGGCAAGATTGGAAAGAATTATAGAGATGTGTTGTCGTTCCTTCAATATCTATTTCTAGACTTTCTTCTTCTAATAAATCATTGAGTAGTCCTGTAATAGAATCTTCAGAAAGATCAGGAAGAACAAATTGTAATAACAGATTAGAACCTTCCATAGTAATATCATTTTGTTCTAGTGTTAGTTCATGATTGACGTAAGATTTGTAAATTATAGTCAATTCTATATTTTCTATTACAACTATGTCAGTTTTCACTTTATCCAATTTAGCTTCTATTTTCATTTCTAAGCTTGAAGAGGTGCTATTAGTTATCTCAATTTTATTAATAATAATTTCTGCATTGTTAATATAACTATTTACTACTCCTCGAACAATAAATAAACTAGAAACTATCAAAACTACTAAAATAAGACTAGTTATTACCCCCTTTTTGATCGTAAGGTTTTTATTCATAATTTATGTCATTATTAATGCTTTTTGAATTTTTCTAGATTAAAATCGTTTTGTAAATAATAACAAAATGAGAAAAAAAGAAAAAAGAAAGACTATAATCTTAATTTCTTCGTTTTTTAAGACCTACTAGCATTGATAAAGAAGCTAAAGATGCAAGAGAGACAATTATTGGTGTAGCATTCAAGTCAAGATAGATATCGTCTCCATCTGGATCAGTATCATCAGTATCATCAACAGGTTCTTTTTGAACAGTAAAATCAAAACTTACTACAGCTTCATTTCCAGCTTTATCAACTGCTTTAACTGTTAGAGTATGTTCTCCTTCAGTATTAGGAGCTTCAGTGGAATAGGGTGAACTCCAACTACTATATGAAGCGGTGTTCCACTTATAATGAGCAGAAAGCAAATTTGTGTCAGTGATTGTTACTTCGACTTTCGTTTTAGGTTCAATCGTGTCTCCATCTGAAAGTGTTTTCAAGCTAATAGTTGGAAGAGTGTCATCTATAATAAACCTGAACGTTTCTTGTACTTGATCATCAGTCTCATTTGTATAATAGATATGAAGATAAGCATATCCGTCACCTTCGGGAGTGAAGACTTCGTAAGGTGCAGTGAGAGGAAGAACAGTTCCTGAATTCCATTGATATTCAAGATTACTTGCTAAAGTTTCATTGATAGTTAAAGTGATTTTAGTATTAGACTGTAAAATTGTATCTTGAGCAGTATCTAGAATAATAGCTCTATTTGAGTTAACAATCTCAAACTTACACTCTCCGGTGGCTGCACCGTCTACCCATCTTACAACCATATAATACGTTCCAGCGTCTGTAGTTTTAAAAGTGGTTTCATCTGTTGTAACATCATCATTAGTATTGTTATTTACTACTATAGGATCACCATATTCTGTTGGATCAGGAGCAAATATGAGAATATCAGCATTGATAAGATTTGTTAAGTCATATTTACCTATCACTTCGTAGTGAGTATCAGCTTCTAATTCCACTTGTCTCACTAAAACTTTTGTTCCAGTTAAGGTTCCGGCTAATTCGACAGTTTCACTACCTCCAACTGTAAACCAAGCAGTAACTGCTTCGATAGCAGCTATAGGTGCAACACAACCCCAACCTTCAACAACATCTTTACCTACTCTCGTTAGAGGAGCATCTTGAGGTATACCATCCTCATCTCCATCAAAGCTTTCTCCTCCTGTTTCAGAAGTAGTTTTGAGGTTTCTAACTTCGAATGTTCCCATAGAAATGATTTGTTTGACTTTTTTAGCATTTTCCCATGAATATGTCCATGAACCATCTCTTTGTATCATTGCATCAATTACTAATTGTGCTAAACCAGCAACAAAAGGAGTAGCCATTGACGTCCCTTGCATACCACGAAAATTATTGGGATAATAATCTGTTCTTGGAACTTCATTATACACTCCATCAGCAGAGTTAGAATCAGCTGCAATAATAGGTTGAAAAGGAGCTGAAGAGCCATCGCTAGCGATAGAACCACCAGGTGCTACAACATCAGGACGAATATAAGGTTTTGTAGGATCACCATTACTACTATAATGAGCTATCTCAAATGCTTTATTTGTTGCACCGACTGCAATAGAATCAGGACTTGAAGCAGGAGAGAATATCCCACCAGAGGATGTTCCTTCGTTAGCTGCAGCAACAACACACACAATTCCTTTGTTACGAATTAATGAAGTAATTGCTTGATCAACAGAAGAAACAATATCCATAAATCCTAAGCTCATACTAGCAACAGTAACATTATAAGCTTGACCATAATCATATAACCAATCTAAAGCATCTAATAATTGATTTGTTGTTCCAACACCTTCATCATCTAAAACTTTCAATCCAACGATATTACTATCTGGTGCAACACCTGCGAAAGGTCCTCGAGTATCGGAGTGGGGATCAACCCAATTATTATCAAAAGTTACTTGTGCTGAATAATATTTTCCACCTGCTCCTTCTTTATTACCATAAGCAGCACGATACCAACCAGGATCAAGAGTGGTAGAATAGCTTGCTGGAGAAGTAGAAGAAGGACCAGAATTGAAGTTATTACCAGCCCATAGATAACCTTCAATAGCATCATAATAAAGAAATCCAACAAAAGGTGTTCCACCACCTTCCCAAGTATAATCAATAGTTACAGTTTGAGTGTGGTCAACTTCAAACCAAGTTCCAAAGTAAGCATAACCTTCGTCTGTAGGAAATCTATCAGAATCTTGGTAATAGACAGTATTGTTTGAGTGTACACCTTTACCCGCAGCAGT
>CAZEQQ010000412.1:0-2929 GCA_964514425.1 uncultured archaeon | reverse complement strand
CAACCAGGACAATTTCTTTCTTCTCTCATGGGGCAAAGAAGACAATTTGTTCCACAAGGAGCAATATTTTTTTGACGATCTAAAGATTGAGTATTATCAAAGTCTGAAAGGGTAGGTGTAAAAATGTTATCTAAGTATTCAACACTAACATTTTCAGCCCCTAATAATTCTGGTTTCTGAGTAGGTAGTTCAAACCACCATTTAGTATCAGAAAAAGAAACATAAACTGCAATACACTCACAACCATTAGTAGCAAGAAATATATTTTTGGGACATTTTTTCATCTTTTCTGCATTCTTTAGAGCTAGTTCAGGATTTTCAAAAGTGGTTCGCATGAAGCCAATAATGTTACTAATAAAGAATCACCTAAAAAAGGGATAAAAGATAACATACTATAACATTAAAAAATTTTACTCCGAAAAAGGAAAAAAAGGGAAAAGAAAAGATGTAGAGAATTTTATTGGAGATAATCCATGGTAGCTCTAACCCCTTGTGCTGCACTTACAAGCAATTGAAAAACCTTATAGGCTTCTACCATATTATCTGCAGAATATTTTATTTTTAAACCATCGACTCGTGTAGATTTAGGGAGAAGTTCTGCAACATCTGCAAAATGGCTAGCAAGAAAAGTGATAGACATCTCAATAGGTTTGGTCGCAACAAAAGGTTTGGTTTTTTGTTCAGAGAAGTTTTTGATAGCTGTTTGCGTGCTTTTAACCAATTCTTGTTCAATCTTTACCATACTTGGACTAATAGCAGCTAGACGAGAGAGAGAATGCTTTAAGGTGACTTTTTCAACCCAAGGAGTATAAGTAGTAATATCACCAGAAAGAAGCGCTGCATCACCAGCAGCAAGGATAACAGGAATATTGTACTCACCAGCAATATAAGCATTTAAGAGATATTCACTAACAGGAATACCATTAAGAGATAATTGTTGGATAGAGGCACTGCTGTAAGTGTGATCAAAGGTAGAATAAGCTGTTCCAAATTTTGCATGATAGCCTATAAATAATGCGCAATCACATGTTTCAATGCCAGACACCATGCTTGTGGGCCGAGGAGTTCCTCTTACAATTTGACAATATTCAGGTAAACCATCAACAATAAGGTTAACCATTGGACCATGACTATCAGCTATTATTACTTCATCAAAGCCATTTTCATGAAGTGTTTGTGCTGTTACAATAGTTAGTTGTGTAGCTATTTTACGTGCTTCAGAATATAAAGAACCTCTAAGGTTCAAATGTGCAGGCGCTACAATGTGAGGTAAACCTTCTAGGTCAACAGAAATAAAAGCTTTCAAGATATTTCACCATGGAAAAGGTCAACATAAAAATTTAAACATTTTGGAAAAAAGAAGAAAAGGTAAGAAAAATGAACGAGAGGAGTTAATTTTTAACTTTCAATTAAAGCCAAGAAGCGAACCAATTCTTCTCTCAATTTAGCTAAACAACTTTCTTTCAGATACATCATATGTCCTGCATCATAGTAACTCATACTGATATTCTCTTGTAAAGATTTATCAAGTTGCAAATGGTCGAAAGTATATTCTGTAGCAAAGAAAGGAGTAGCTAAATCGTAATAGCCATTAGCAACGTGAACCTTAAGAAAAGGATTTTGGCTCATAGCTTTTCTTAAAGCTTCAGCAACATTGAGATCTCCACTATAACTAGGTGGTTTGAATGTCCATTTTTCGTATAAATTGGAAAGTATTTCATATATTAGATCTGTTTCATAGTTCAAGTCTCGTCTAATGTAATCATTAAAAGCAGCTGTATAAGGACCTTGAATGAGAGAATAACTGGGATCAAACTCAAAGTTACTCCCAGCAGCATCTTTGTCAATGCCTTTAAATCTACTATCTAATCGTCCTACTGTTCGACGTTCATCACGTAACAATTCCTTACAGAAACGGAGATCAAGTCGTAAATTACTTCGCTTAATGAAATCAGTAGAAAGACCAGTATATCGGGAAAGTTGAGAAGCAATGAGTCCATACTCTTCTCCTTCAAGTTTATCTCCTTTAAGTAGAGCTGAAGCATAATCAGTTAAACAGAAGTGCTTTACTTGAGTAATTAGGTTCTCTAAATCTTTTTGTAGTTCAGAATCCAATTTACGGTGATACCATGCAGTTGCGCTTAAGGTAGGAAGGTAGAGTAAAGTCTCAAAATCTCCTTGTCGGGTCTTAAAGTCAAGAATAGAGGAAACTAGGAAGATACCATTCATAAACATTCCATGGCGTTCTTGAAGATAAGAAGAAAGACCTGCAGCGCGAGTAGTACCGTAACTTTCACCAATAAGATACTTGGGAGAGACCCATCGACCATAACGAGTAACAAATAGACGAATAAACTCACTTACAGCTTTAATGTCTTCATTTACTTCATAGAACTGTTGAGCTTTTTCACCTGGTACAGCACGACTATATCCCGTTCCAACAGGATCAATAAAAACTAAATCAGCGACATCTAAAATAGAATAATCATTAATAACAAGTTTGAAGGGAGGAGGTAAAGGAGATTCAGTTTCATCTTCAGCTAAAACTCTTTTAGGGCCTAACATACCTAAATGAAGCCAAACCGATGAACTACCTGGACCACCATTAAAAGAAATGATTAAGGGTCTCTTTTTAAGATCTACTACTTTATCTCGAGTGTAGCTGATAAAAAATAACTCAGCTTTAGCTTTAGGCTTCTTTTCATCTTCTTCATGTTTAAGAATGATTGTGCCAGCTCGTGCAGTATAAGGAATTTCGTCTCCTTGTATGTTTATAGTATGATGAGTTTCAACCACTCGCTCTTGAGGTTCTTCTTCTATTTTGTTCTGTTTTTTATCAGTGCTGTTCTTTTGATCAGCATCTCTATTTTTCGCTTCATCCACATTAGGCATAACATATGATTCGGAAAAATATTAAAAAACTTTAGCT
>CAZEQQ010000411.1:0-2932 GCA_964514425.1 uncultured archaeon | reverse complement strand
TATGACCCGAAAGTAGTAGAGAGGATCAATACAGTTATTAAACACGATATAAATGAGCTAAAAAATGAGCTTGTGAAAAGAAAGGCAGCTAAACGTATAGCAGAATCATTTTGGTAAAAAGGAGGCTTCATTATGGAATTTTGGCAAAATAAAATACCTATTACAGCAGTGATTTATGAGATTTTGGTTGCATTAATAATGGTAAGCATGACTATTCTCTTATTTTTGCGCTATAGAGCAAGAAAAAAAGAAGCTGTTTTATATATGCTATTGGCATACAGTTCTTTTTCTCTTTCAATAATATTGGCTATGACAGGAAGAATATTAGGTTATTTCTCTTCCATTGATTACTTAGAAAAAAGTTATACTGATCCTACTTCCTTAATTGCTTATGCATTCATGGCATTAGGTAATTGTTTTGTTATTTACTTCGTTGATGCAATTTTTCTCAATAAAGGTAAGAACTTTGTTTTTCCTTGGTTGATAATTAACGGTATAACAATTGGACTAATAATTCCAAACATCAACTTTGTTTTCGGTACCTTTAACGCTTTATTTGGCGTTTTAGTTTATCATGCTATTGTTACATTTCTAGTTTTTGGACAACTTAGTTATTTTAGCTTTAAAGAATCTGCCTTGAATGAGGAGAAATTAACAAAAATTGGTTTTAGATATATAGGGTTATATGGTGTTTTTATGATGCTTATTTTTGTTTTCTTCGCATTTGATGGGATATTAAGAGATAGTTTTGATATTTTTTGGCGAGGTTATACTCCTGCATACTACTTTGCATGGATTTGTACTATTATCGCTTCATTCTTCGGATATTTGGGTTTGTTTATGCCCAAATGGTTTGTCCAAAGATTTATTAAACAATAATAACCCCCTCCCTTTTTCTTGCTTCTTTCTCATTTTCTTCATCTTGATGTTGTTAAAAATTATAACATTTTAATTGTGCTATTTCATCAAACATAGTTACAATTTCTTCTTGCAAACTTTCTCTTAGTTTTTTACAATTATGTCCAGTGATAGCTGATACTTCTATATAGTCCATGCCCAATGATTCAGCAAATTCTTTCGCTTCATTGTAACTAATGACTCGGTTATCTGAATCTGCTTTATTACCAACTAAGATACATTTCTTTACATTACTTGTGTTAAACAACTCCAACCAATTCACGACATTCATGAAAGAATGATACCACTCTAAAGAAAAAACAAATACAGCTATATCAGCTCCTCTACAGAAGTCTTGTTGAAAGAATCTAAATTGCTCTTGCCCTCCAAGATCTATTATTTGTGCTTTTGTAAGCCCACTATATGTTTTTAATAGATGTACATCTATTCCAGGTGTCATTTTC
This sequence comes from uncultured archaeon, assembly GCA_964514425.1. Lineage (GTDB taxonomy): Archaea > Asgardarchaeota > Heimdallarchaeia > Heimdallarchaeales > Heimdallarchaeaceae > CAZEQQ01. The sequence goes on along the minus strand of CAZEQQ010000411.1, from coordinate 1,571 downwards.
CTTTCTTCATTCAGGTTTAATGTTCCTGTTAAATTTTGTGCAAGTGTTGTTTTTCCTACTGCACCATCACCACATAAAATTATCTTTGCTATACTTTTTTTTGCGTAACTCACTATTTTCACTTCCTTATTCTGATATTTTTTTATTACAATTTACAAAGAGTAGACTAGGATTGTAAAAGATATAAGGTGTAATGAACACTTTTTTCCCTATCAAATACTCGACATGACGACAATTTAATTCTTTATCAATATAAGCTATTAGAGTAAGCTATTAGAGTATGGATATTTCTATCACCATCGTGTGTGATGTGCATCAAAACAACAGGAAAAGGAAATTTGTCGACTTGTTCTAGTAACTCCGAGGATATTTCTACTTTGAATATTTTATTGCATTTAGAACACGTAACTGCCGTCCATTGAGACATTTTATTTCACTAATTTACACTATTCTATTAGCTTTATAGAAATTATGTGTGTAGAATATAACCCTAACATTACTCTATATAGTTTTAATAATAATTTGCTTAAACTCCCTCAAATTCAAAAATCATTTATTAATCATTCTCTTGTTTTTTTTAATAGAAACTGGTAGGGAGTTCCCTTCTTAGAGTAGTGTAAGTCACTCACAACTATTTTCAAAAAGTGATAATAGTTCATCGTATATTTCTTTTAATTTTTCATTATCGATACTAGTGATGGTTGTTGAAGTATGAATGTTATTTTCGCAAATTTTTTTAATTTTGTCCCTTAGTACAAAAAATATTTTTTCTGATTTTTTAGGATAAATAATGGCCAATAATAGATAATTAATCTCTTTTAATCGTTCATCCATTAATTCCATATCTTGTTTTACTATCTCGCTGAAAACTATCGTTTCATACTCTATATGTCCTGAGAATGGAAAAGGTCCGAATAGCCCTGAATGATATTCTGAACCTAAACTTGTTGCTATCGAGATGAATGTTCCATATTTTTCTTTAATGAACGATGAGAGTTCTATAGTTCCCCATTCACTACAAGGCATAAAACCAAAATCATCCCATTTGTATGCCACTAATAACATTTTTGGATTCTTATATTCCTCGGTAATTTTTTCTTCATTTGTTAAATTGTGGAAGATTATACTCTCTTCTACAGGAAAAATTGTCTCATATTCATACGCTGAATCTTCTCTATTTACTTCTTTCTTCTCTATTTCTTGTAATTGTTGTTCAATTATATTAAATAGTAGGATTAAATCTTTTGCTTTTGCTTGTTCTGATGCTATTTGTAAAATTTCTTTTGCTTTTTCAAAATCATTCAGCATAAGCGACACATTCGCATTAATTAAATAGCCTTGAATAAGGAGTTTTGGAGACTTATGATAATCTGCTAAATTTAATATTTTTTCCAATACTATATCAATTTCATCAAAAATAGTTTTATTATTAGTAGTTTTTAATTCATAAATTAAAAGGTCACATAAATTCATATATGCAAAAATGATAAATTGATGGTCAATTTGTTCTTGTTTTATAATATCTTCAAACATTTCTAGAGCTTTTATTTTGTCTGCTAATCTTGTTCCAT
>CAZEQQ010000410.1:0-2947 GCA_964514425.1 uncultured archaeon | reverse complement strand
ATAATTCCTAAAATCTGTATTTATTATTTGCTCAACCGGTAATTGTAAGATGTTAGAAAACTTTTCATTTAGGTAGATTATTCTATACTCATTGTCAACTAGAAATACTCCTAAAGGAGAGTTTTCAACTATTTTTTTGTATCTATCTTCACTTCTTTCTAATTCTTGTTGACTTTTCTTCTCTTTTGTTACATCTCTAAGGTGCTCTATAACTCTAATTATTTCTCCTTTTTCGTTAAAAATAGGATAGCACCTTATATTTAACCATAAATCAAGTTTATCATCATATCTTTCAACCTCTGTGATGTTTTTAGATTTATAGGCTTTTTCTGTAGCACAAATCTCACAAATCTCACTTTGACCTATTAGTTCATAACACTTTTTCCCCTTAACCTCTTCGTACGTTAGATTAAGAAACTCATATCCTGCTTTATTGTATCTTATTATGTTGTGATTATTGTCTTGTATTCCTATTATATCAGGAATTGTGTCAATTGTAGTTTCAAATAATTGTAACAAATTATCATGTTCTTTACTAGTTTTGTATAATTCTACTTGTTGTCTGATTACTTCTTTTAAAAGCTCAAATTGTGATTCTAGATCCATTCCTTTTTGTATATAGTGATTAGCTCCAAGATTTAACGCTCTTACTGCAACTTCTTCCCTACTTTTTCCTGTAAAAATGACAAATGGGAAGTCATACTCTTTTCTAAATAGTTCTAAAAACTCTAATCCGTCCATCTCCGGCATTTTATAGTCTGATACAACTATATCTATAGGTTTACTTTTGATAATTTCTAAAGCCTTTTCAGCTGAATTCGCTACTTCTATGTTAAAGTTTGGTTCTTTAGATAAATACATTTTTGTAATGTCTAGTAGATGGTCTTCATCATCTACCAATAAAACTGAAATAGAGTAAGAATCAATCACTATACTAGAATATGTTGTCTATCATTTATACTTTTTTAATGTACGATTTAAGATATTTGTTGGCAAGTCCTTAGAAATACGATTAGCTCATTAAAAAGATGCATTTCTTCTTAAAGAATTTTTTTTAATAAGAGTAAACATGAAGCAATTCTAAAATATCTGCAAAGGTCATCTGTACACTACGGAAAGATATATAAAAAACGTGTTTTGTTAAGGTTTGCTCCCGACATAAATGGTTATTGGCGAGGGTTAATTTTCACCTCCTTCTTTCACAAATAATTCTTAGAGATGATGACAATGACATTAGCAGATGATTTACAATTAGAAGAAACAGAACAAATTCAATTTGAATTTGAGGACAACGAGTTAATAGAGAAGATATTAGAAGCTTGTAATGCATACAAGATACAAAATAATGTTATGAATAAACAAGCTTTAGCAATAGATACAGGAACACTCACACGTTATATAGCTTACAACTCTTTCAATCACTTTATTGGTGCAACAAGACACCCTAAGTGGAATATACTCTATTCAAATATTGAAAAGAAGTTAAGAAAAGTTGCAGAAAAAAGAGGGTTGAATTGGATTATATTATCCAAGACAGAAGATAAATTAGGTAAAATGATTGGTTTAGAAAAGAAGGAAAACAAAAAAAATTCTTTATCAAATAATCCCACTATTCGACGAGATGTTGAACATCATCCTTTTGAAGTTAAACCGGTGAATATCGACATAAAGCAAAAATTAGATAATATTGTGCAAAAGACCAAAAGAACAGGTATAGCTGAAGAAAAATCTATTGATGTAAAAGCCTTAGATGTAGATAAGGTAGATGATATAGACAAAAAAGATATTTTAGAAGAAAATCTGATAGAATCTTTTCAAATTGAAGAAAGTCAAGATATACTTAATGAAACATTTATCAATGAATCAGATGTTAAAAAAGAGATTAGAGTAGAAATACTACCTAATGAGTCTAAAGTAACAACGAATTTAGAAGAAAAGCAAGAAAGAGAAGAAATAGCTCAAAATTTGGAAAGAGAAACAGTAAAAGAAACTTCTCAAGAACATTTTTCTATAGTACATTTAGATTATGAGAGGTACATGGTTCCAGTATCAGCTGTTCAGTGTAAGATATGTTCTTACATTGGTGTTGATAAACAAGCTCTTGTTCAACATTTAGAAGAGCACACAATAAAAGATTTTAGAGATTTTAGAGAAAAAAGTTAACAACTAACTCATATTCTTTAAACTAATTTTTTGCATACCAAAAGCTTTTTTTCCTATCACTTCTTAATCTATTTTGGTGACATTATGTTAATTTCTTTAGTATATGCCTTTTTGGCTGTTTGGGTTTTGTTTACTTGTGCATACATATTTGCTTTAAAACAACAAATTTACAACTCTGTTGATATTGCTTATGGCTTAGGATTTCTCATAGCAACAGTAACAATGATGTTTTTGAGTAAAGACTATTTTGATCTTCGTAAAATCATTGTTGTTCTATTGATAGCTTTCTGGAGTTTTAGAATTGCACTCTTTTTGACTTTCAGAAAGTATGGAAAAGATGAAGAAACAGGTGAGGATAGAAGATTCAAAACGTTTAGAGATGAATGGGGTGCAAGCCATATATGGAAAGGCTATTTCATGCTTTATTTCCCACAAGTGTTTTTCGTAATGATTGTAGGATTACCCGCTTATGTAATTGTTAGATTATCTCTATCAGCTCAACCTTTGAATGCTCTCGATTTTGTAGGTTTCGTAATTTGGAGCATTGGATTTCTGTTCGAAGCTATTGGAGATTTACAGATGCTTGCATTTAAGAACAATCCAGAAAATAAAGGTAAAATTTATACCAAAGGATTATGGAAATACACACAACATCCTAACTATTTCGGAGAGATTACAATGTGGTTTGGTTTATTCATAGTTGCACTTAACATGCCTTTACCATGGTCAGTTGTCTCTGTTATTGGACCTGTTTTCATTGCTTTGGCATTGCTTTATATTTCAG
>CAZEQQ010000409.1:0-2948 GCA_964514425.1 uncultured archaeon | reverse complement strand
TTTTGGGTTTTTGGTGTTACTGGGGTTTCTTGAGTTTCTTGGGTTTCTGATGTTAAGGAGGGGTCATAAAAGAGTTCATCAAATTGAGGGAAACTTAAGTAAAGTTGAAGTGTTCCTTCTCCATCTGTGGAATAAGAGGCATTAACAAGTGCATAATGTTCTGTTTCATTTAGTCTTATTTGGGATTGGTTCGCATAGTGGAAATAACCGGTACCGTTTTCACTGTTTATTTTTATGTCTTGTTTGATACCTTCAGTATGTTCTACTTTCTTTTCTTGTCCAGTTGAGTTTGTTCCTACATCTACAGGTTTACCAGTATTGTCTTCTAGCTCATCATCTGCATTAGTTGAAGATATATCTAACCTTAACGCTAAATTGGTGGTGTCTTTTTGCCATGGCCAATTTCTTATAACTAAGTCAAATTTTAGTTCTTTTCCACCTTCAAGGACATATCCATCTATTTCTTGATCTTCCAAATACAAGTGAACCAATATTTCCATTTCAACACCGGCATAGAAAGGATCATTAATTGTGGTTGAGATAAAACTAAAATGAACAGCTGTTATATGGGTGTCGTTTCCTTCAGTTTCAAATCCACTAAATTCCCACATTACGCTAGGTAAAGCGAGTATAGTAGAATGCCTTAAGCCACCTTCACCTGCTTCCCAGATGTTAGACTCATTGTATTGAAATACACCGTCCTCATTAAAATCATAGTATTCTACTAACATTTTGAAGAATACTAAAAATTCTAAGTCTCCAATTTTATAGTGGAATTTAGGAACTTGTCCTCCCGCATTCACTTGAATTGTGACATCGTCGATGGTTAAAATCACATTCATAGCGTCTTCTTCATAGCCTATGCCTTCTGCACTTACAGAATTTAAACTTGCAAAAAGCAAGATGGTAACCAACATTGTTGATAGTATGAGAGTTTTTTTCATGTTTTTCACCATTTAAGCTATTGTCAACATTATATGAGTAGTTTACTCTTTAGAAATACAAAGTTTTTTTGCTTTAGAAAACTAAAGCATTAATTTTTTATTTGTCTTAGCACCTATTTCAGAGTTCTCTGCTCATAAAAATTGAATCTTTTGATTGAAAAATGTTAAAACTGTTTCAATGTCGAAATGATAGGTTCAGTTACAACATACTCTTCAGATAGGTTCCAACATTTATTATCAAAATTATAATTCTTTTCATAGAATGAGTAACGTGTAGCGTTTTTTCCTGTTACATCTATGTCGAAAAGTCTATATTTAGCTTTTTGGCAGAGAGTATATATCATTTGAGCCTCATGATATTGTTGTAAAGTAATATATACCATCAAATGTTTTTTTCCTATATTGTTTTCCACTATCTCAATAGAATAACGAAATGGGGGTCTTACTTGATAATTCCTTAATTGATTATACATTGCAGCTAGTAGTTGGTCATTAGAAAATTCTAGTATTACGATTTTATTGCTCGTAAAATTGAACACTTTCTGATCAATTTTTAGTGCCAGTTTTGTGATTACATGCTTAGTCAAAAATTGTATCCTCCGTGATATTTCCCAACGATCAGCGTTGAAATTATCACACATCTCCTTTTGTGATATTGTAGCATCAGAAGTAAGTTGCCTAAGAATCTTCATATCTAGTTCTTTCAGAGACAAAACAACATTCTTTTTGGGTTTTGGCAATTGACAGTTTTCTTCACTAAACTCTTCATAGAATAAATCCCAATCGTAATCCCAATTGTAGAGATCTTTGAAACGTTCTGATAACTTAAGACCTAAATTTTCTCCAACACCTGTCGATTTGAAAATTTCGTAATCTTCTATTATTTCCTTTTGTTGAAGTTCTAAAAGAAATTTTTGAATAAAAATGGCTTTACTTTCAGGATAATCGAATTGACAAAATACCCCCAAACTAGGTCCATAAAATCTAGACCGATAGATGGAATAAGGGTGCTCTTTTATTGCTTGCTCTACTATGGGATAATTCTCATATTTTGCTAATCTAATAAAAACAAAAAAACGTACTAACCCAAGAGAATTAGGGTCATACAAAGCATATGAACCAGAATAGATTTTCTTTTCCTTTAACACAAGTATTTTTCGTTTTACAGTATTTACGCTCAGTCCCATTGTTGATGCTATCGCACTGTAACTTAATGATGGGTCGGACTGCAATAGAGAAATAATTGTAAATTCATCCTTCTCCAATCTCATTGTTATCAGCCCAATAGTTATAGCTTGTAGGTCATTTATTACTAAATAAGGCTTATGCTACTAAGAAAAATGGTTCCGCATCAGGTATCTCTTCTGTAGGAGGGTCAAAGATTAATTCTGCTAGATCATAATAATAACCTTGGTTTAATAATAACACTTCAGCAACAATAGTATAATCTCCTGCTACATATGCATGATTAATGAACAACATATGGAACGTAACAAAATCATATATTGTAGAAACTAAAATCGAATAGACATATGTATCAGAGTTAGGAAGTATTAATGTTATATCCAACATAAAGACTTTTCTTACAACATTACGATTAATACTAACATCCAAGTAACAACTAACATCATCTTCACGATTATCATCATCATAATCGCCATAAGTGCCATTATATAAATGTAGAATAATTGCTTCATCTGTAGATGTTTGTGATAAACTGTCATCTCTTGGGAGAGAGAATACTGCATAACAACTAATAAGTATGAACATGCTTAGTAACAGAATAGCTACAAATTTCTTTCCAAACATTATATTTCTAATAGTCATTACTACAACAAAAATAAACAAATATATAAACATTTGGCAAACTATCGCAGTTCGAGTATACTTGCCTTACATGCATGAAAAGACTTATATACGTCTATTTAGGGCGTATATTCTATGAAAAAAGGTCATATTGTAACGTCTATCTTTTGCGATAAATTCACATAATACTTATAAACA
>CAZEQQ010000408.1:0-2952 GCA_964514425.1 uncultured archaeon | reverse complement strand
TTTTAGTTTTTTTTCATTTTACGCTGTTCATAGTGAAACTAATTTAGACGAAATTGAAAAGATGGGGATTGAGAGTGAAACAAGAGAAACTTATGAGTATCAACAACCTATCACTCTTGATACATCATCAGATACACATTTGATCACTAATGTTGCACCTAATCCAGGTTTTGAAGAATCTGAAACAAATGGAAGACCTTCTAAATGGTCTTCTTCTGCTACAGGCTATTCTTTTGTGGATTATTATTATACTCCTGCGAAAGAAGGACAATATGCTGCATCCATGCAATGTTTGAGTTCAAATCACTCATATGAAAGTAACTATATGGATTACACTCCCCCAAGTAACACATATTTTGTAAGCAATATTCTTCTGTTTGATTTGTGGTATAATCTCACCCAATGCCCTGATTTACTAAAAAGTGGAAATAATCATGCCTACATTTATTTATCCTTCTCTGGACCCGCATATCGAGCTATTTATTACTATCTTTCGTATTCTACTGCTCCTTCATCAAATTATAGTTCATATGGTTATTATAATTTAAATTCTAGTTATATGGAATGGCATAACCTTCAAAGGAATATAACTTCAGACTTCGAAGCTCTTTTTGGTTCCTCTACAAGTTATTATTTATCTTATTTTAGTTTAACTATTGGTTTACAATCAACAGCAATGAATATGTTTGAGATGTTGGTTGATGATGTAAAACTTAACTATACTTCAAGTGGTAACATTCTTATTAATGGTAACTTTGAAAATGGTAAATTAGGCTGGAATAATCAAGCTAGAACGATGGGTTATATAAATCCAACTGTAGAAAGGGTTCAAGGAGCAAAGGCAGTGAATATGTCGCTAACAAATGTTATCCCTGGGGGTTCTAGCGGAGAATGCTCAATAGGTAATTATCTTAGTTCTGCAAAGCAAAGTTATAGTCCGAATAACCCTAATGAAGTTTCTATTTCCTTTAATTGGAAAGGATACGAAGAATTAGAGGGAATTATAGGGACACAATATGCTTCTCTAAGGATGAGAGTTGATGGACCAAATATACAACCACATGGGTATCATTATATCACTATTATTCTCTTTAGTTCTAATAATAATTTCAATTTTGTTAACTCTTCATATCAAACCTTTATTGTTTCTCCGAATTATTCAACACGAAATAGTTGGGTTAAAGAAACTTATGATCTTCACCTTTTAGGTGAGAGTATAGGAATATCTGATTTTTTTATTTATGAGTATTCCTTTAGAATAGAATTAGGGGGACAACAAAATTCAAAAATTGAACTTTTAGTAGATGACTTTCAGATTATTACTTATCCTTTAGGAGATCCTGGTTTTGAAAATAATTGGGATAATACTAATTCATTCACTTCTTGGTATTCATCAACTACAAATAAAGACTATATTAACCAAACAGAGGATTTATTTGAAGGCAAATATGGCGCTAGAGTTACATCTTTTGACGATTATGGATATTCTTACTTATATCGACATAGTATTAATTACCAAATTCGAGAAAGCACTTTGTTTGATTTTTGGTGGTATCTGGACGAGTTGGTAGGTACTGCTACAAGTTATATCTACTTTTATTTTGAAGGTAGCTATAATCTTTATTATAATTTAGGTGTTACTGCACCAGGTACAAATACTTCCAACACTGTTGTATACTCTGTTGATAATGCAGGTTCAACTAAAAGTTGGTTTAATTGTCAAAGGGATATTTATGAGGATCTAGAGTTAGCGTTTGGTTCACATAATTGGAACCTTTCTAATATTTATCTTTATTCTCAATCTTTCAGTATGGGGAACATAGCCTCGTTATTCCTCGATGATATGAATTTCATTGACATTTCTAGCCCTATTATTAATTCAGTTGGTTTAAGCAACACTCCTACCTATAATACAGAAGCTAAAGTACATATTGAAGCTTTTGACCGTTCTTCTTCGATCAGTAATGTTAATCTTTATTATAGAACTAATAATGGTGATTGGAATACTATCTCTTGTAAGTACTATTCATATAGAACATTTGAAGCTACTATTCCTATCTTTGTTTATAACACGAAAGTAGATTTCTATGTGAGTGTTAGTGATTTTTATGGGAATATGGTAATGGATGACAATTCAGGTAGTTACTATACCTATTTTGTACAAGATAACGTTGAACCATCTATTTCTATGTTACATCCCTATAACAATTCTATAGTTCAAGATAATGTTCTAATTCAAATCGATACTGAAGATATAGGTAGCGACATAGCTTTCGTTGAATTTTATGCGGGGTTAACTCTGATTCATAATGCTAGTTCCTCACCTTATGACTATTTATGGGATACTAGAGCAGTTAGTAATGGCACTTACAATATCATAGCTCGAGCTTTTGACAATGCGGGTAACTTTAAAGAGTCTTCTGAAATGGTAATAATATTTGTAGCTAATGATGTTGCTGCTCCATTATTGTCAGGAGTATTATTAAATCCAAGTCAACCAGTCTATAACACTTCCACTCTCGTGTCAATAGGTGTTTCTGATCAAAGTGAGATCAAAAATGTTACACTTTACTATAAAATCAATGATTTAGAGTGGCAACAACAACTGATGACTGCCAATGGAGTTGTGTATTCAGCAACTATTCCTATTACTCCTTGGAATGCCACTGTTTATTATTACATCGAAGCCTTCGATATCTTTGAAAATAAAGGAAGTTTAGGATCGGCACTTGAACCACTGTCATTTGTAGTACAAAGTGATGTCTCATATCCAATGCTTTCAGCTATTCAACTCAATCCTTCTATTCCCATTTATGGAGAAAGTGTTGCGGTGATGGTATCTGTAATTGATCCAATCGGTGTAAAAAATGTCACTTTGTATTATAAAATAGATACAAGTCCTTGGGAAAGTGTTTCAATGGTAGATGACAATTCTCTTTATATAGGTTCAAT
>CAZEQQ010000407.1:0-2955 GCA_964514425.1 uncultured archaeon | reverse complement strand
AATCCTTATTATTATGGATGTAGTATTAAAAGATATTTCAACAACGGGGGATTATACCTTCCATACCGGGTTTCAATCCTTATTATTATGGATGTAGTATTAAAAGTTTTATTGTCTTTTTTGTTTTAATTATTGTCGTATGCGTTTCAATCCTTATTATTATGGATGTAGTATTAAAAGAATTACCCAAAAAATGAAAAAATTGTTTGTAACTGTTTCAATCCTTATTATTATGGATGTAGTATTAAAAGAAGAATTAATTCTTAAGGAAGAAATGCAAAAGTTTAGTTTCAATCCTTATTATTATGGATGTAGTATTAAAAGAAATTATGCACTACAAAAAGCTAATTATGACTTCAAGTTTCAATGCATAATCCGGTGTAATGTTGCCACCCATTCCGGAAACATGTTGCCACCCAATCCGGTGTAATGTTGCCACTAATTCCGGAAACATGTTGCCATGTTCACATCTTGTTTACTTTTCAAAATTATATAATACTCTGATTAAAGATAAAATCGGAGCATTAAATTATGAAAAGGACAAATATGAAAAAGATCAAAGAAATTTTAAGATTAAGTTGCCTTGAAGGTTTAAGTCTTAGGCAAATATCTAAAGCTGTTAGTGTTTCAAGACCGGCTATTTCGAAGTATATCAATGCATTTAATGTTTTAAACATGAGATATGATGAGATTAAAAATCTTAATGAAGACCGGATAATTGAATTACTATTTGGTAATCCAAAAGATAAGGATAACAATAAACGTTATGCCGATCTTTCTGAGAAATTTGAGTATTTTGCAAAAGAAATTAAGAAAAAGAATGTTACTCTTCAGAAACTATGGGAAGAATACATTGAAGAAAACCCTGATGGATATTCAAGAAGTCAATTTTGTGAACATTTTAACTCATGGAGACGGTCTTGTGAGATTACAATGCATATCGAACATAAAGCCGGTGAAAAAATGTTTGTGGACTTCGCAGGAAAAAAGCTTAATTTGACAGATAAGAAGACGGGAGAACTGCTTCCTGTTGAAGTATTTGTCGCAATTCTTCCTGCAAGCCATTACACCTTTGTATGTGCTGTTAAATCGCTTAAAACAGCAGATTGGATTAGAGGCTCAGAGGAAGCATTTTGGTATTTTGGAGGAACTCCCAAGGTAATCACACCCGATTGCTTTAAATCTGCTGTAAAAAAGTTTGATCGCTATAATCCTGAAATAAATCCCGGATATTCTCGCTTTGCAGAGCATTACAATGTTGCCGTTGTTCCTGCACGACCTGCACATCCTAAAGATAAAGCTCTTGTTGAGAATGCAGTTAAAATCGTTTATTCAAGGATTTATGCAGGATTACGAAATGATGTGTTTTATTCCCTTGAAGAATTGAATCGTGCAATACTTATTGAACTTGAAAAATACAATTCACGAAAAATGCAGAATACGAAGCTTTCCAGGATTGAGTTATTCAATTCTACAGAGAAAAATGTCTTAAATAACCTGCCTAAAGACCTTTATGAAAACAAAAAATATACTAAATCAAAGATTCATTCAAATTATCACGTTTTTTTAAACGAGGATAAGAAATATTACAGTGTACCGTTCAAATATTTTGCCGAAAGTCGGAAAACAAAGGTAGATATTTACTATACTGACGCTTCTGTTGAGATTTATTTTAAAAATGAGCGAATTTCTGTTCATAAAAGGGACTATTCTTCAAAATCATATATAACCAATACCAATCACCTTCCTTTAAATCACAAAGCTTTTCTCGAAAGACTTAATCCTGAAAAAACTATTGCTCTTGCGAAGTCAAAAGGCAGATATGTAGAAGAATTATTGAATATTATCATTGCAGAACACAAGATTCCTGAACAATCCTATTATTGCTCGAAGGGTTTTATTAAATTAGCAAAAATATTTGGGAAAGACCGCCTTGATAAAGCTTGTAAAAGGAGTATTAGTTTAGGAATTTGTGAATACAAGGCTGTTTTCGGGATTTTAAAAAATAATCTTGAAAATATCGATGAAAAATCTATGCCGAATGAAGAAAATATTCCTCAAAACAATGATGTTAGAGGTAAAGAATATTTTAAAAAAAAATTAAAGGGGTATAAACGTGGATAACACACAAACTTTGGAAAAAATGAAAAAATTACGGCTTTATGGAATGCATACTTGTTTTGAAAATGCCGTAGAAACCGGAATGATTCATAATTTTAAACCGGATGAGCTTCTATCTCATCTAATCGAGGCTGAATACGATGAAAGATGCGAAAGAAAACTTCAAAATTTAATTAAGAATGCGAATTTTAGGTTTATTGCACCTTTTGAATCTATTAAGTTTAAAGCTGAACGTAATTTGAATAAAAGTCAGATTTTAAAACTTTTAGACTTCAAATGGTTGTCAGAGGGCAATAATATAATAATTACCGGCTATACCGGAACGGGTAAAACGTTTTTAGCTTGTGCAATCGGATTAAAGGCTTGTATGAAAGGATTTAAAGTTGGGTACTATAATTCTAACAAGTTCTTTTATCAATTAAAGTATGCAAAATCCTGTGGTAATTACTTGAGAGAATTCGATAAAATTATTAAGCAAGACTTGATTATTCTTGATGATTTTGGACTTGATATTCTTGATAAAGAATCTCGGATGAGCCTGTTTGAAATCCTTGAAGAAAGGACGGAAGATAAATCAATGATGATTACAAGTCAGGTTCAAGTTGAAAATTGGTATGATATTATCGGTGAAAAAACAATTGCTGATGCGATTTGTGACAGATTGATATCAAAATCCGAGTTTATTTCACTAAAAGGCGACTCTTTGAGAAAAGTAATATCAAATAATTCTTGAATTATGTTGCCACTTGATGTATAACAATTTAATTGAAAAGTAAACAGAGAAAAGTGGCAACATAAAATCGGAAACGGTGGCAACATGTGTCGGAATATGCA
>CAZEQQ010000406.1:0-2957 GCA_964514425.1 uncultured archaeon | reverse complement strand
CTGGTGCTATTACAAGCATAATGTACCCTGGAATAGACCCTATTCCAGTATAACCTTCACTTAAAGACAAAAGCTGTTTGTCTCCTGGTAATATAGCAACAATTAAATTATCAAATAACTTAATTCCTTTTTTCTCAAAAGAATGAATGCTTATTTCAATAGAAGTTTTTGCTTTCTCCCAGATATCATTTTCTTTCAGACATTCAAACATCAAAAATGTAATACTCTCCTGCCCAGATAAAGGCAGACAAGATAACATTTCAGGTTTTCTTGGCATTGATGTTAGTTTAAATAACACATCGAAGGGTTCAACTATACTCTTGTTAAAAAAATCCTCTCTTTGTTCCTCACTAAGTAAAAACATTTCTTTATATATTCTATATGTGTCCAGAACCAAAATATCCATAAAACAGTCTCCTTCCCTAAACATATATATAACTATAAATCATTACGCAACGGCAGGGTCAATGATATTTTTATATTTTTTAACTAATAAATCAACGAACTAATTTATCTGCTAATACAATATAAATAGTAGAAATTTACGGCTATAAGTATTAAACTTGTAATTAACTGCTAAACATGAAAGGAATTCAGGATAAATGAGTAAAAAAGGTATAAAGCTAAATATATTAATAATTATAATTATTCTTTGTGTGACATTTTTATCAAGTTGTGAAAATATGATTACATTTTCCGGAACTTGCGTTTCAATTGGAAAGAAATTTGAACTAGATTTCAAACTTTTAAACACTACATATGAAAGCTGGATGAATTTAGATAAAGCAGATAAAGTAAAAACATCATTTGAAATAACAGAAGGAAGTGTAGATATATATGTCAGATTTGAAGATAACAGTATAATCTACCAAGGCAATGATGTGAAAAATGGAGATTTTATTCTTGAGATAAGCAAATCAGGCAAATACCATTTTGAAGTTATTGGTTCAAATGCTGCAGGATATGTGCATTTTAATAAAATACCTTAGTATTTCATTCAATCAACAATATCTGTTTTATCTATTTCAGCCATTTCAGGACTATATGCAGTAATTTTGTTTCTGCCATTTTTCTTAGAAAAATACAATGCAGTATCGGCTTTGTCTATCAAAGCTTTCATATCGTCTTCTCCAGAAAAACAATAAATACCTGCTGAAAAAGTAACTCTTCCTATTGTTGGAAAATCAAGCTTTTCAGTTTCTTTTCGCAGATATTCTAGAAAATCAAGCGATTCTAGCTGAGTTACATTAGGCATAAGCATAATAAACTCATCTCCGCCCCATCTAGACAATACATCTGTTGATCTTATGAGAAATTTCAAGTTATTTGTGAAATAGTAGAGAACATCATCACCTGTATTGTGACCATATTCATCATTAATTCTCTTGAAATGATCAATATCAATAACAGCAATACAAAAGGATTTGTCATGTTTTTTCGATATTGTTATATAGTCTTCAATAACTTCAGTTATTTTTCTTCTGTTATAAACTTTTGTCAAATCGTCAGTTTGTGACAAAATTTTAAGCTTTTTATTTAGTTCAACTATTTCTATCTCTTTAAGAAACAACTTAAGATGCCGGTTATAGTTCATTATGTTTCCAATATATAAAAGAGCTGTAAACACAAAAGCTATAAGAAATTCACCGTACCATATTGAAAAATCAATGACGAAAAGATGAATATATATACTTAAAGCTATACCACAGAGAAAAAATGCTAAACCTGCATAATATGGATTTTTCACACAAGTCAGTGATGCTATATAAAAAACAAGCAACAACACACTAAAACTTAACATTCCGTTTCTGAACATAAAAACAGCAAAATAACAACCAATAAATAGAGTAATCAGCTGAACAAGAGTAAGTAAAATATCAGTGAAAAGAATTTTTTTAGTCTTAATGATTTTCTTTCTTAGGTAATGCATAAATAGTATAAAAGCAAGTGCAATAGCTATTATTACAGCTCTCATTATAAATATTGAAGTAATCCAGGTTACAATACCAAAAACTTCTAAAAATACAAACAACACCTGGAATATAATAACAATTGCAAGAATGTATATTAACCTTTTGATATTCTCGATAATAAGGGTAGTCTTGAACTCTTTGGATAAGTCTTTGCTTACACTTACCATAGAAATCATTTCTTTAATTCTCTCTATTATATTCTTCCTCATATTAATAACCTTTTATTCAAAATATACTCAAATCGATTATACCATACTAATGAATATTATTTATGCAATTAATATCAAAGTGCAATATGTAAGTTTCCGGATATTTTTTAGATAATTATCAAAAAATCACTTAATTGCTTTCCCTTATTTTCAAACAATCAAACTCCCAGTAATAGAAATATTTTACGCATTTAACAATCCTGGTCGGTTCTTAAGACTTTTATCTTAATACAACCTAACTTTTTGAGCTAACTGATTACAATACTTTGTATAAGAGATTCAAACTGCTCTGTTTTATCAGGTGTTACCTAAATTCTCTTTATTTCTAAAAAAGTATTTTTCATTTCTATCCCAACTAAGACTTATATAAAAATACACCATCTGACGCCATACTTGTCAATAAGATCGGTCATTAATGGACTGTAATCACACTTTGATAACGGATAAATAATTTGTGCATCATCTTTCAACACTTCATATGCTCTTCTGACCTTATCCTCATTACCTTGTCCGTAATGTAAACAAAACTGCATGGTATTAGATGTTATTGTCTCTTTACTAT
Organism: uncultured archaeon; assembly: GCA_964514425.1. Taxonomy (GTDB): domain Archaea; phylum Asgardarchaeota; class Heimdallarchaeia; order Heimdallarchaeales; family Heimdallarchaeaceae; genus CAZEQQ01. Next base: position 213 of record CAZEQQ010000406.1, on the reverse strand, counting down.
TTTGTGAGTCTTCATCATTTCGTTCTGAAACCGCCAGAACCTGTCCTTCAATAACCAGTTCGGAATGCATATATGTACCATCGTCATAAGAATATGCGCATAGAAGCGTTGCATCAAAGGCCTTTTGATAAAAGACAACTGCTTTGTCACTGCTCTTAACATATACCTGCATTAGTGATCTTTTCATATTTGGTCTCCTTACTCAATTATATA
>CAZEQQ010000405.1:0-2958 GCA_964514425.1 uncultured archaeon | reverse complement strand
AAGAAGAGCTAAGCGTTATCTTAAAGAAGGGATGGAGAAGAATTGAAGTAAAACTTCCAAAAATGATACTGACTCCTACATCTCCTAACTTCCATGAACTCTTTCTAGAAAGCGTTGTTGACCAAATAAAGAATGATAAACTTGCAGAAAAAGCGGGTAATGTCAAAGATAAAAATGAGTTTCGCGTTAATCTTTCAAATATAGGCGATGAAACTATATATTATGATTTTGTTTCGTCTATACGTAAAAATCTACCCGCTTTAAACTGGCGTGCTGCAGTACAAACAGAAATTGACAAATATCCACAGAATGATTTAGATCAGATTACTATAACTTTTAGAAATCTAACTAAAAGAGATGAAAAATTCGACAACTTCTTTTTTAATGCAAATTTATCCATTGACTTAAAAAACACAAAAATTGAACCATATATTTTCTCATATCTATACGAAGATTTCGAACAATCATATTCCGCAGAAATCCAGTCAATAAATTGTGAGGTAATATATAATAAAGATTCGAATGAAATAAAATCATCACATTTCTCAAGATTTGATCAACCAACAATCAGACCTAAAATTAACTTAGAGTTTATTGAAGGTCATAAGACCGCTTTAAAGTTTGCAGACTTAGCATCAGAAGATAAAGTAAATAGTGTATTAGATAGTTTACTGGATAATTTGCGTCAATACCATGAAGTATATAGAAGTGATGCTCAATATTCTACAGATAAGAATTTTAGGGTTTTAGCTGATAGATATTATAATCAATTAGGTCTGATAGAAACAGGAATTGACATTATAAAAACTAATGAGTTAGCAAGAAAGTCGTTTTTATTAATGAATCAAACTTTCTTCGACGCTAATAGAGAAAAGTATGACCAGTGGAGAGCCTTTCAGTTATGCTTTATTCTAATTGTAATACCAGATATAGTTAATGAAAAAAGTCCTAGAAACATTGTCGATATTTTACATGTTCAAACTGGAGGAGGAAAATCTGAAACATATTTTGGTTGTGTTATTTTTAATGCTTTTTGGGATCGATTATGTGGAAAAAGTTTTGGTGTTACAGCAATAACTAAGTTCCCTCTAAGAATGCTTTCTATACAGCAACTTAGTAGAATTGCAGAAATTATGATCTTTGCTGAAGAAATAAGAAAGAAGTTTAAGATTCAAGGTGAGGAATTTTCAGTTGGTTACTTTGTTGGTACAAGTGAAGATTATCCTGATGACAATTATGAGTTGATAAATAAAATTCAAAAAGAAGGACAAAAACTAAAAACTTTACTTGGCAAAATTATTCAAAAATGTCCATTGTGTAAAGATAGTGATGTGACTCTGGATGTTAACCAAAAGAAACGACTAGTATTGCACACTTGTAAAAAATGTAATAAGCATTTTAATCTCTACTTCACTTCTAATGAGATTTATAGGACTCTACCAACGTTTATTGTTTCCACAGTTGATAAACATGCAGCTATTGCACTAAATAGAAAATACAAAAATCTATTGAATGGTAAGCTAGAAAAATGTCCAGATCACGGTTATTACCCTTTAAATGACAAATGTACTTGTTCAATTTATAATCCACAAGAAAGAAATAAAAAGGGAGAATGCAAAAGAACAAATTGTGGAATAGTTTCATTACTTTTTTCTACAGGTCCTACATTAGTAATTCAAGATGAAATGCATCTTATAAAAGAAGGTTTTGGCACAATTGACTCTCATTTTGAAACACTAATTGAAACAATGCATAAAGAATTCTCTGGCTTAATGATGAAAAACATTGCTATGACAGCAACAATTACAGGTGCAAAACATCAGATTAAAGAGTTATATTACAAAAAAGTTAACATTTTCCCTTCATTATCACCTTATGGTAAAGGGCAAAAAGATCCATTCTTTAATTTAGAAATGATTGATAATTTAGTTAAAAGAGAGAGAGTGCTTATAGGTCTTAGGCCTAATCTCAGAGATAATCAATACGCCTGTTTAATAACACTTAGGTATTTACTCAACTTCATTGACAATATTGAAAGCAATAAAAGTTTCTACGCAGATAAATATGACACAGATATTTCTAAACTTAACGTGGTATTAGATAATTATAAATCTGTTTTGACATACCATGGAAAAAAGGCTGATGTACATTCTATGGATTATCTTCTATTTGATGTCGTTAATTCTTCTTTTAAAAATAATGAGAAACGAGTTGTTGGACATCCTTTGACTGGAGACAATACTTTGGATGAAATCAGAGAGCGAATTAATGAAATAGAAACTATAGATTCTTCAGGTAAATCAGAGATACATGCTACATTTGCTACCAGTGTTGTATCACATGGTGTAGATATAGATAGATGGAACATTATGCTTTTTCAAGGAATTCCACGGTCTACTGCAGAGTATGTTCAAGCTTTAAGTAGAGTTGGTAGAAAACATCTTGGTGTCGTTTTTCTATGGTTCTATGGTACTAGAGTAAGAGACATTTCTTTCTATCAAAACTTTCAAAATTATCATAGAGTATTAGAACATCATATTGACAGTGTTCCAATTTCTAGATGGGCTAAGTTAGGCTTCTACCAAACTTATCATTCTATTTTTTGTGCTTCGATTTTAAACTACTTTTCAAATATAGTTTCTAAGCCTTTATATCATGTTAATCAAGTTAATGAAACTTTTAGTAAAAGTGAAAATGTTGAGAAACTCATTGAATTTATAAGAAAAGCCTATCAATTGGACGATAATAGTTTCTATCCTTTTTTGGATGAGTATATTCCTAGAGAAGTGGAACAAAGATTAAAGTTATTAAGATTTTATAATGGAGCTTCACCTTTCTTTTTTCCAAATGCTTTAGAAGAAGAGGGTGAAAAGTATTATAAAACACAATATGGGAGGAGAGGAATTCAAGACAAAGTAATAATTAGACACAGTAATAGAGAAAGAAGTATTGTTGATG
>CAZEQQ010000404.1:0-2959 GCA_964514425.1 uncultured archaeon | reverse complement strand
GAAGAAAGGATATAAAACCACTAAAAAACAATTTGCTAGTGGTGGTGACTTAGGCTATAGAGGCGATACAGTAAACGAATTAGTTGTGAGGATGGCTTAAAATGACAGTTCGACACACTAGAAGAGTAAGACACTTTAGAGGTGGAAGAAGACACGGTTGGGGTGTAACAAAAGGACACACCAAAAGTGGAATGCGCGGTGGAGTAGGAAAATCAGGAACGAAAAGCCGTCATAAAATACAAGTGATAATAGGACAAAGACCTCCTATTGGAAAACATGGTTTCACAAGACCTCAAAAGGTTGTCTCTGAAATAAAAACAATGAATGTTTCGCATTTAGAGGCAATGTTACCCACACTTATTGAGAAGAAAAAAGCTGAACTAACAGACAAAATCTATCACATAGATTTAAGTGCGTTAGGAATAGACAAATTGTTAGCTCAAGGTGAAGTAACTGTTGCAATGAATGTAAAAGTTGACTCTGCAAGCAAAAGAGCAATAGAAAAAATAGAAAAAGCAGGTGGAAAAGTACTCCTAGAGGAGTAATATCCTGCAATTTTAACTTTTTTCAATCCCTGTATATTTTTTTATATTCTTTCATTATTTGGTAGTAATTGTGTAATGTAATTTAGAAGAATTGTCGCCGATAATTTGGCTGTTGTCGTTTACTAACTATAGACTTAGATCCCTTGGTCCACGTTAGATAATATAAATAAAACTGAAACTAGGATGTTTAAAACAAGAATATATATTAGTTCTCTGAAATTATAACTGTAGATTAACTAGAATCACTTGAAGTGAACCTAGTTAACTATAACAATCATCACCAAGAGGTGAAAAACACATGGCAAAGAAAGATCAGAAAAAGCCCGCTCAGGGACAAAAACCCACAGAAAGGAAGCAATAACCCTCTCTTTACTAAATTAAGAGAATTATTCATCTCTTTTTACTTTTTACTTTTTTTGGTATAAAATTGAGTAGAACACTAATTGTTGCTGTTCATTTATTGATTCATAACTCTTCTAATTGCACTTTTAGTATTACTATAAGAACTAGCATGAAACTGAAAAGCATAAAGCATATTTAAATATTTAAAAAACAATAGTTACTTGTTGCCAAGCAACTGGAATTGAAGAGGATTACTAATCGCTTCAATCCTTGTTACTTTGCAATTGTATGCCAAAGAGGTGAAAAACATATGGCAAAGAAAGATGCAAAAAAACCCGCTCAAGGACAAAAACCTAAAAAGAAATAATTCTGTATGTTTTGCTAATTAATAAAGGAAAACACAAAGATGTTTTCCGAACCTATTTTTCATGAAATTTCTTCTGTCTAATTTTGCGTAATTATTTCACGAGAAAAATTTCGATCCAGTCACATATTAGCGTAGAAGACAATGAGGTGTGCTTAATGACAAGAATAGTTTTGTTAACGAATTGATTATGAGTGAAGTAATAACTCTTATAAATAGATATTTAACATCAACGTACGGAAATGAGAATAAGATAAGGTGGCATACTTGGTATCAAAGTTCTTAATACTATTCAAACCTTTTCAACGGTTTACTTTTGAAGTGAAGAAACCAGCAAGAAAAATATCTTTCAAACAGAAAGTCTTTTGGACGCTAGGTGTTCTTGTAGTTTATTTGGCCATGCTAAACGTCCCTCTTGTAGGTGTAAAACAACAGGAGGGGTCAGATCCCTTTTTCGCAATGAGAGCCATTTTGGCCTCTCAACGTGGAAGCTTAGCAGAGTTAGGTATTGGACCTATAGTTACTGCCGGACTTATCATGCAATTACTAGTAGGAAGTCAAATAATTAAAGTTGATTTCTCTAATTCTGAAGAAAGAGCTCTCTATACTGGTACACAAAAACTAATGGCTATATTACTCACAATGGCTGAAGGATTAGCATTCATCATAGGTGGAGCGTATGGTGATGCATTAACTTTCAATCAACAAATGCTCATTCTTTTACAATTAACATTAGCTGGATTCATTATTATCCTATTGGATGAAATTATACAGAAAGGCTATGGACTAGGCTCGGGTATATCCTTGTTTATTGCTGCTTCAGTGTCTTTCAATATATTTGATGGAATGTTCAGTTTAACTCAAGACTCCTATGCTGGTGAAACATGGTACAGAGGAGTAATACTCGCCTTTGTACAAGGTATTATCCGTGGTGATGTACTCTCACCATTTATTCGGCCGGGACGGACTCCGGATATGATCGGTTTAATCGCAACTGTCGTTGTATTTGCTATGGTCGTATATGTTGGGTCTATTAAAATTGAAATACCCGTGCAACATCGACAATACAAAATGCCAGCTCGTTATCCCATTAAATTCCTTTATACAAGCAATATCCCCGTCATTTTAGTTAGCGCTTTATTTGCAAATATTTACTTTGTAAGCAACCTTCTTAGTAATAAAAATGATGCAAACGATCCTGGAATAGGAGGATTTTTAGTGCGGTTTTTTGGTGAATGGGAAACTATACCCGATACAAACCAGTTGGCACCTGTTAGTGGTTTAGCTTCATTCACAACAGCTCCGTATGGACCTCAACAAGTTTTAGAACAGCCTTTTCAAGCAGTAGTTTACTTATTACTAATGATCCTTCTTTGTGGTATATTCTCACGAATATGGATAGATACAGCTGGAATGGCTTCAAAGAATGTAGCAAAGCAGTTACTAGATGCAAAAATGCAAATCCCCGGGTTCAGAAGAAATCCTCGAATTGTAGAAAAATATCTTGAACGTTACATACCGACTGCTGCGTGGTTAGGTGGTTTCTTCATAGGATTTTTAGCCGGTGTTGCAGACTTTCTGGGTGCTATTGGTACAGGAACGGGTATCTTGCTAACAGTAGGTATTTTACAGCAATACTATGAGATTTTTGCAAAAGAGCAAGTTGCAGAAACAGTTCCTGCTTTGGCTGGCTTCCTTGGTGTGAAAC
>CAZEQQ010000403.1:0-2961 GCA_964514425.1 uncultured archaeon | reverse complement strand
AGTATATCTTGGTGTTTGTTCAATAGGCATCAAGAATGTAACTAGATAGAACAATGAGACTAACAATATTGCAAAAACAAAAACTGTGTATAAAAATTCTGGTGGAATGACATCAGGTCTTTCTTCTAGTTTTCTTTTCACTCCTGTTAAAACGAGCATGTTAAAGAGTGTTACAATTGCCACTCCTGTAAAATTGAACCCATTCTGGAAAGCTGATACAACCGGTCTTTGTTGAGACGGAAAAAGTTCTGCTGTCCATGATTGATAAACTGTTGTAACGGCATATAATGCTTGAGAGAGACAATTAAATACAATTAACCACAAAAAAAGTAATGATGTTTCTGGACTAGTACCTAACACTAACCTTGGTAAGAGAAGAAGAATATAACTAAAAGTTAAAAGTGGTGACATTATGATAAAATATGGTTTACGTCTACCTAATCGTGTATTTGTATGATCACTTATCCACCCGAAAAAGAACTGGCTAAGAGCTATAGCGACTTTTCCTGCGCCAAGAGCGATACCCGTCAATAAAGAGTTCAATTGGTATACTTCTGTGTAGAGAAAAAACAGCGAAAAGTCAATGATACCCATAAAAATGCTTATTGCAAATCGTGGTGAGGCATAAAGCATAGTTTGGGGAGTATTTTTTTGCGAATACATAACAGTAGAAGGATCAATATTTGCCATTTTTGACACTCTTCTTAACAGATTAAAAAGTTTTTGTAGTAAAGAGCATCTAATGAGAAATTTTAAACAACAAAATTTAAATGAATTCTATTTTATTCTCTTTGGAAGTATTACTATGACCTCATTTCTAACCATTTTAGACCTCTCTCAATCTATTTTAACTCTGGCTCTTTTCATTTGGGTATTAATACAATATTTAAATCATAAAAATAGGTCCATTCTCTATCTTGTTATAACCTTATTCCTACTGAATCTAGGAGGTCTACTTTATTATCTTTTTCCTGAAAGTTTTATTGATAGTATTGGCTGGACGCTTCTAAGTTCTATACAAGTTCTTTCTTTATATTTTCTCTTACTTTTTCTAGATTCATTTGAGACTAATCAAATACTCACTCGCAATAATCTGATTTTAGGTATAATAGTAACTTCTTATATCTCAATGTTGGTGGTTATTACACCCTTAGTTATTACTATAGTTTTATCTTATTCTAATTTAAATGCTAATGCTGACGATCTATGGGAAAAAACCTTTGAAAGTGTAATAGTATCTGAATTAGGTGTTATTTTAATCTTTTTATCTTTACTTGTAATAACTGGGTTGCTCATTCTTTTACTTACAATAATCTTAATGTTTAAAGCAGTAAAAAAAGTAAAGAATGTAAAAAACCCTAAAATAAAAAAAATGCTCAAAAGAATGATGATTGCATTAGTTTTTGTTACTGTTATCCCTTTTATATTAGGTGCAATAACAGAAGAAACAATTTTAAGTTCTCTTTCTCTTACTATAGGTTTAGGACTATTCTTTTTCTTCTTCTGGAAGGCTGGGATTTTTGTTTTGCAATCAGAGAGTCTTAATTTGCTTTTAATTGTCGATGAGTCGGGAATACCTGTTTACAGCTATTATTTTAAAGAATATACGACAGATTACGAGCATATTTCCAAACATGATGGAACAGATCAAGAAATACTTTTTTCAGGAGCTTTGAAAGCTATTTCCACATTACTATCTGAATTTACAGGGGCTAAAAAGGAAGTAAAAGAAATAGTATTAGATAACATGACTCTTTTAGTAAAACAAATCGATAATTTCTCTATTGTTTTAATTACTGATAAAGTTACAGAGTTCTTTGAAGATGCCTTAGAAGCATTCTCTCTTAATGTTCAAGAAGTCTTCACACACATCATAGTTGAAACAGGTATGAATTCGCAACAAAAAGAGAAAACAGAAAAATTGGTTGAAATACATTTTGGTACAAATAGAAGTAAATAATGATGATATCCCTAAATGTTATACCTTTTTCATGAAAGATATTCTTACCAAAAAATTAAAAACCAATCTAAAATTTTCAAATTATGGCTTCAGAATTGAAAGTCGCAATAAGATTAGCAGAACTTTCTGATATAAATGAAATCATTAAGATTAATCGACTTTGTTTACCTGAAAATTACTCATTTGATTTCTTTTATCGTATTTTAACAGAATTTGGTTTTGCATGTGTGGTTGCAACAGTAAATAACTCAATAGGAGGCTATGTTCTAACAAGAATAGAAAAACCAATAGCTAGCTATATAGGATTAGATACACCAAAAGGACATATAGTGTCTATAGCAGTTTTACCACAATATAGACGTTTACAAATTGCAGCGAAAATGATGAAGTTTACTACACAGAAATTAATAGAAAAAGGAATAAATGAAGTATTTCTAGAAGTTAGAGTTTCTAATCAACCTGCTATTCAACTTTACAAAAAACTCAGTTACAAAATTAAAAAAGAAATAAAAGAGTACTATAGAGATGGAGAATCAGCTTACTATATGAAATGGGGTGGAGATGATTCAATTGATGACTATTATGACTATGATGATGAAGATACAGAAGATTAAACTATTCTTTCATTTTCTATTTCTTCATTTTTTTCTATTTCTCTCAAAATCTTTCTTTATTCCTTCCTTCTTTGATTGGAAAAGAATCTTAAATTGTACTTTTTACCAGAAAGACTGAAAGCATAATCACTCCTTTGGTTCATTTTCTTCCAAAAACAATATCATCCCATAAATATTAAAAAAAGAAATGAAAAAGACAAAAAAATAAAAAGAAGAGTAAGAGCTCTATTGAATTTCTAATTTCTTGTAGGGTGCTCTTTCTCCAGATAGATAGTCATCATGAACATCAATATATTTTCGTAAGAAGATAAAACCTATTGCAAAAAATACTAGCATGGGTGCGTGAATGTTCATAAATCGTGGTCTTAAGCTTACTGGACTTAAGAT
>CAZEQQ010000402.1:0-2977 GCA_964514425.1 uncultured archaeon | reverse complement strand
TATGGATACCAAAATCGATTTTTAATTGGGTAGGAGCAACAATTGTTCCATTTACATCTACAAAGGAGGTGGAGAAGTAAATTGTTGCAGTGAATATACCGTCAAGTGTAGCTATGAATATAGTATAGAGTGGTACTCCTGTAGTATTATCCATGGTATAACTTATCGTTTCAAAGTCTCTCATTTCATATTCTTGAACTTCAGTGTCAACTGTTCCATTATATACTCCATCTCCATCTTCATCTATGTATTCAACTATTGCACTTATTATTACTTCAAATGAGAGATCTATCTCTGTAGTTGAAGATTCAGATTCATATTCTAGTTCGATTGATAATCCACTTGATGACGTTTCAATAGCAAATTCTATTGAATCCTCGTTATCGTCTGTTTCTCGTTTTGATGTTATGTCAACTGAATCATCACTCACAATAACTTCGACTTCTCTCTCAATTTCATCGTCATCGATTTCATCGTCATCATCATCGTCGTCTTCCACAATTACATTAATTATACGAGGTACACTTTCATTGAAATTATTGATAGTTTTATCTGCAATTACAGGTAGTAATGCTATAGATAAAAACATTAAAAAAATCAAAAATATTGCAATGAATGATTTGTTTGATCGCATTAGGTTTTTCATGTTTTTCACCTTTTTTATTGTTTGGTTTTTCCGATACATCAATCACATCGGCAAAATAACATAGGATTAATTTAATATATAATTTACCTTATACACAATTGTAGTTTCGTTAAAAATATAATGTGTTTGTTTGTATAAATTTTTGTAGTAAGAACTACATTTTTGTGTAGTGTCTCATTTAAGCCCATAATCATATCGTTTCGCACAAACAATTATGTTTGGTACGTTTCTCATAGTCACAATTTTCTTAAAACTGTGTGGGGTTGAAAAAAAGTAAGAAGAAGGAGGATAATGATTAAACTGTAAACTTCTGTGAGAATCGAGAATGAACAAGGATCATCTGGATACAACAAGATTACCACACAAACCTCCTCACAAACAAAAAGAAGAAAGAGAAGAAGAGCAGCTAGACAACACAACCTCTGTGATTAGAACAAAACACAAAAGAGCTAGTAAGAAAACCTAGTGGTGTTAGAATATGTCGGAAGTATTCCTTTGCATTTTGCTTTAGGATAGTGGATACTGTAAACTTCTGTGAGTTTGGCGATTAGAAACGTTTGATGGAACTTTTGAGCGCTTATATTGTATCTTGCCTCATGAGTAGATGCTGTGCGTCATCTTGTTGTTTGACAGTCTGGAGCAATCTTTGCCCCGATATGAAAACAGCTAAAGATTATTAAAAAAATCAACCCATAATAAGTTGCACTCACCATTCTTCTTTCCATTCAGCCTATAGGTTCAAGGTAGAGGATAAACGTACGATTGTATTATTTCATGCCATTCGTTTTTTATTATAAATTACTAACCCTAAAGTAATGAGGATTGTTATTAGCATTACTAAAAGTAAACTGTTTCTTGACAGTGGAGGGAATGTTAATCTATCACTTAAATCAAATGGGTTCTCTCCATTTGTATCACCGTTTGTATCGCCATCGCCATCACCATCGTCATCATCATTATCATCACTTGGAGGATATAAAACATTAGCAACACCTACTTTTGGATCATGAATAATCTCTGTTCCGCGAGTATAACATAAGTAAAGTTTTACTTCTGCACTTCCTTCATCAATATCTTCTTCAACTAAAATTGTTTTAACTTGTTGTTCAATACCATCAACCATTGCTACTTCGACCCAAGAAAAGAAACCTACAAAATCATTAGAATTAAATGTTATTTCACTTTCATTTTCCGCGCGTCCATCTTTTTCGTCCTCTGTTTCATCATCTACTTCATAATCAGCTTCACTTTTAATTTCAATAGCTAACGCTAATAATGAATCATCTTCTATATAGGAGAAATTATGGATACCAAAATCGATTTTTAATTGGGTAGGAGCAACAATTGTTCCATTTACGTCTACAAAAGTGGTAGAAAAGTAAATTGTTGCGGTGAATATACCGTCAAGTGTAGCTATGAATATAGTGTAGAGTGGTACTCCTGTAATATTATCTATGGTATAACTTATCGTTTCAAAGTCTTCAAACTCATACTGTTGAACTTCAGTATCAACTGTTTCATCATATACTCCATCTTCATCTTCATCTATATATTCAACTATTGCACCTATTATTACTTCAAATGAGAGATCTATTTCTGTAGTTGAAGATTCAGATTCATATTCTAATTCAATCGATAATCCACTTGACGACGTTTCAATGGCAAATTCTATTGAATCCTCGGTATCTTCGGTATCTCGTGTTGATGTTATGTCAACTGAATCATCGCTCACAATAACTTCGACTTCTCTTTCAACTTCGTCGTCATCATCATCGTCGTTCATAATTACGTTAGTTATACGAGGTACATTTTCATTGAAATTTTTGACAGTTTTATCTGCAATTACAGGTAGTAATACTAGAGACAAAAACATTAAAAAAATCAAAAACATTGCAAGAATTGATTTGTTTAATTTTTTAACGACTACCATGTTTTCACCTTTTAACTGTAAATAATTTCGAATAATCCTCAATTTTAGAACGCCTAATAAAGAACTTATGGTTTATGATATTATCTTCACCATTAAATAAACTATATATTGAGCACTTAAGAGTTTTTTTAAATATTTTTGAGTAGTTGATGCTATAGTTTTTTGTAGTTTGTTGATAAATATGCATAAATAGACCTCATTATTTTGGTATTAAAGTAAATATCATAAATCGTTACAAATGTATAATTCACTATGAGTGCAACAATTGCTGCTTTTTCAAGTGAAAGTTCTTTGAGTTTAATTAATGCGGTAGTTAATACAAGAAAGGTCCATATTTGAAATAAACCGTGCAATATCAAAGAAGCAGTAGAAGACAATGTATACTCGGGAATCAAATAAGT
>CAZEQQ010000401.1:0-2992 GCA_964514425.1 uncultured archaeon | reverse complement strand
AAAGACTAAGTGACTGGAATAAAATCAAAGGTGTTTATGTTCATAAATTGGGCAGGGAATATCAACTTCTTTGGTTTGCTAAAATAGCTAGAAAATTAGGTTTTAAAATACCAAAAATTGAGGTTCATATAACAGATGTTCAACTGATTCTAAGGCAATTTGATGGTGTTACTTATCAGAAAGATAAATTGTTGTACGAAATTGAATCAAAACTATTTCTTACTCGTGATGGAGAAGTCTTAGATTTTAGAAATGATCTTTCTTACTTTAGAAATATTGAATTGCAGAAAATAAAATAATTTATTGTAATTTTCATTTTAATGGTTGATAACGTTGAAAAAGCTATACCAAGTATAAATGAGACTAGATTCATAATAAAACTTTGAGTGTCAATATTTAAACATTCGCCGTATCTTTTAGTTGTTATTGTTTCTTACTTCTACTTCTTCTAAGGGCACTCTAATTTCATATAGCGTTTGTGAAGAAAAGATAGAGACATTTATTAAATGTCAATTTTTGTCACATCATTCCAGTTTTTTATGCATAATTCTGTTACAAGTGCTATACTCTCTTCCGTGATGTGCTTCATGGTAAAGTTTTCCATTTTTTGTAATATCTCTTCAATTTGACTTCTGACTTGATAACTTGTTTTCGTGGATAGAGCAATAATTGTGAAATTTGTTGATTGTTCAATCAGTAACATATATTTTCCGTGATTTATGTTTATTCCTTGTTTTTCAATATCCTTTTTTGCGTATTTCCATAGATCTCTTAAACAATACATATACCCTAGAGCTGTTTGTTCTATCTGTTCAGATGTTTTTAACATAAATTCCCAATGGTATGTTTGAGAACTTACCCACACTATTTCAACTATAGACTTTGGTTTTTGTTTTGTTGGTGTTGTTGGTGTAAAGTCTTTAAGTTTGTTGAAAAGTTTTAAACTTGAACTATCAGTTGTACCTAAACTACCTTTATACAGACTATCCAAAGTAGATGTAGCTTCTTCAGTCAATACTACTAAATTCTGTTTTTTTGCTATTTCTAGAGCTTCTGTCAGAATTTTTTCTGCACGTTCGCTTGATCCTGCTTGAGCAGCTAATATTCCCTTTAATAAGGTTAATTGCACTAATTCGGGATAATAGTGAGATTCTAAAGCTAAATCTCTTGCTAGGTCTAGTTGTTTGTAGCAATTGTTCAAATGTTCAATATTGTTTGTATGCTTATACTTTATGAGATATGCCTCTGCAAGTCTTATTTCAACTCCAATAACTTCTTCAAAAATCGATTCATTAATTGCTAAATCCAACGCATTATGAAGGTCTTCAATCATTTTGTCCCAATTTTCATCTAATTCTGCCAAAGTAGCTTGGATGTCTATTTTGATGAATTTTCCTCTTGCTGTTTCAAAGAATCCATCTTCTGATATATTTTCCAGCACATATTGAATTAATTCTGTATCTTTTGTTTTTCTACTTATTATTATTAATACTGGAAAAGCATATGCTGTAATAGCCATAGGAGGTCTATCTTCTATTATTTTTTTAGCAAATTCAATTGCTTTATCATATTGTTTTAGTCTGTTATATACTACTGCAATATTGATATATGCGCCATATTTATATGAGGGGTTTTCATCAATTACAGGTAGTTCTAATAAGCTTAGAAACTTTTCTAGTGCAGCAGTGAGTCTACCTTCTAATACGTCTATTATTGCTAGATTACCTATTATTGCTGAAAGGGTTCTTTGATCATTTATTTCTTCCGCCACTCCTTTCGCATTATTGTAAATTGTAAAAGCTTTTTCCACATTTCCAGCTGGTCTTAAAACTCCACCATAGAGGTTTCCAACGACAACAATCATTTTCCTGTCACCTATTAATTGAGCATAATTGAAAGCTGGTTCGATTATTTTCAAAGCTTCTGAGACATTACCTCTTATTTGTAATTGGAAAGCGTATAAAGATCCAACAATATGGAAAACAGTTTTATAACTTAAGTCCAATTTATCTTTCCATTTTTCACTAATTGAAAGATATAAGTCTTTTAATTTTTCAAAATTATTTGTTCTATTATAAAACCAAGCCTTTGTATGTACAATTTCCGCATCTATCACTGCGGGTAAATCTTCAAAGAAAGTTTCTAATTTATCAACATCTTCTGTTTGTTTACTTATATCTGGTTCAAGTTTACCAAAACCTATTACTATGATATGTGCCCATGAAGGAGGTGAAGTAACAATTTCATTAATATAATTGGTATCTGCAGTTATGTAAGCCCATTTGGCAGCTAAAAAATGCAAAAGATCAAACTGTGGGTTATTAGTGACTAATAGTTTCAAGTAATCAAGAAATGCTGGGGCGTTAACATCTTCTGGTAAATCTTGTTCAACTAATGCTTTCTTTAAATCGTTAGATGCTAAAACCAAATATGAGTGCAACTCATAGGGGAAAAAGGAAGAATAAAAAGCCCATTTTTGCACTAAATCACTGTCAGATTCTACTTTTTCTTCATAGCTATCTCTATGAGCTCTATAATCCCCTTGTTTATCCACAATAATCACATTAATGTGTTTTATATTTTCGTCAGCTTGATGAGATATCCTGTATGAATAAAGATTACCTAATAATTCGTTCTCGATAGTTGTTTTTTGAATGTACGTTTTAGAGTCTTCCAAATCTACTACAATATTTTTTCCACATAATTTACACTGAAACTTAGTTGTCATTACTTAACCTCTAATACTATTTTGGGAGAATATAACATATTAATTTGATGCTAGAGGAAGAACTCAATTGAAGGCATAGAATTGTCTATTGCTAGGGAATATTTGTAATCTTGATGAAATACCCAAATTCTTTTACTTTTTCGATGAAAACACTTATTTAAAATAATCATCTATGTTTTATTAATATGTCTTATCATGATATTCCTCTCGATTCCGATGAAAAAAAGATTATAGCAATTTTGATAAACTCGAAAAAAGCTGAAC
>CAZEQQ010000400.1:0-2998 GCA_964514425.1 uncultured archaeon | reverse complement strand
TTTTAACCTAAAAAAGTTTTCAAAGTATCAACATGAAAAATAGAATACAAATCACCATTTGTAATTAGATTCAGTTAAGAAAAAACAATTACTTTATATGTGCGATAGTACCCTTTAAGTTATGTCTTCTGTCTTCTTGGAAAAATTTGTTGAAAAAGTAAAAACAGCTTTTCCTGAAGTTGTAGCAATATATAGTTTCAAAAAAGAGATTGCTCTGTTTAATTCCTTACTAAAAAATAAACAAGGAGTAGTCGTTATTCTAAATGAATCAGATTATTATGCGGAAACATTGGTAATTTTTGATTATATTTACGATACTTTACAAGATGAATTAGGATGGGAAGGAGGTGTGCAGTTTGCTACTTCTTTTTCTAGGGGATACATTCGCACACCTTCTAGTTTCTGGCATCTAAATCCACTTAATCCTCGGTGTTTATTACCCGAAGATATGATTAATGTTAAAAAGACAGGGACATTGCTTTATGGACAAGATATCCTTTCCTCTCTTGAATTTCCACATAAAGAGGAAGACCTCTTAAAAATAAACATAGGACTAACAAAGCAAGAAGTAATGAAAATTGTGGAAAACCACTCAGAATATCAACCCTTAATTGATCCACATGTATGTTGGACAAGGCATGAGTTTGCAGTACCACATCCTACTATGGCAATATTTCAACCTATTATGGTCAATTTCAAAGAAAAAGAACCATATCACAAAATTATCTATTTGTACGGTAGGTATGGAGGAACAGGAAAGACACAAATATTTTATGCTTTGATGAAATATTGTAAAGATTGCAATCTTCCTTTTATGTATAGAACAGAATTTTGGAAAAAAGAAGATGGTTCATGGATAGATGAAGATTACAACCCCGCTAACTCACCTGAATCCTTAGCTGATTGGATAATAACTAATGCACCTTCAAACCATTTTGTACTTTTTTTAGATGAAGTTGAGTTCGACTATGAAATTTTTAAAGCAAAATATGAAGAAAAAAACTATTCTCCATCTATTTTGATATTTGAGTGTGGAAAAGATATACCAAAAAATAAGCAGTATTATGAGATTTACGATATATCAGTAAATTATCCATATAATGAAGATGATTATAGGAAAATACTAGATACTCTGCTTGCTAAATCAAACATAGATGAAACTATTTTCTTAAGGGAAAGCAAAGAAATTATTATCAAACAAGCTAGATTGTGGAACCATATTAGTTTTAGACGTACGCCTGCAGTAATAGTAAGTGCAGCTTCTTTAGCACTCATAGAAACTATAAAAATCTGTGAAGAAACAAATCAGAGTATAAGTGTAATGCCTGATATAGCAGAAAAATGGGCACTACTAGTATCCTCACCTTGGTACCAAATTTATAATGAATATCATGATGTGCATGCAGAATTCTTTATTTATGATGGTAAAGAATATTCTACAATTGATCATAATTATCATCTTCCTTTACCATAAAGAAAGAACGTAAGAAAATTCTTTTGCAAGAAGAAAACTTTTAATTCCCAGTTTCATTCTTTTCATAATTGGTGATTCAATGCAAGAGAAATACAATCGGTTGTTGCATTTATACAAAGAAATTTCCATTATAAATAGCATTTCAATGGTATTGTCATGGGATACTGAAGTTATGCTTCCTAAAGGTTCAGTTGAATTCAGAAGCATACAAAGTTCATTTTTAGGTGAATTAAGTCATAATAAAGAAATAAATCCTGAAATAGGTACTTTACTTACAGAGCTATTAAGTAGTGAAAACTTCAATAAGCTAAATGAGCTCGAAAAACGCAATGTTCAGCTCATGAAAAGAGAATATGATAAAAAAACCAAAATACCTGTAGAATTAGTGAAAGAAGAAATCGAAAATTCAATAAAAGCGGTAGATAAGTGGAAAGAAGCAAAAAAGAACGATGACTTCCAACTCTTTGCTCCATATTTAGAAAAAAACATCCAAATAGCAAAGAAAATAGCAAATCATTTAGATCCCTCAAAACACCCTTATGATGTGTTATTGGATTATTATGAACCTGGAATGACAAGAGAAAAGTACAATAAAATCTTTGAACCATTAAAGGAAGCTACAAAAGAACTGATTATCAAATGTCAGAATTCTTCTACAAAAATTGATGAGAAATTATTAGAAAAAACCATTCCTCTCTCAATTCAAGAAAAATTATCACTTGATATAGCAAAAAAAATAGGGTATGACTTCAATATAGGAAGAATAGATCAAGCAGTTCATCCTTTCACATCTGGAAGCTTTTCAGATATAAGAATTACAACAAAATATAATGAATACAATTTCGCTTCATCTTTTTTTGCTGTTATGCATGAAGGAGGACATGGGTGCTATGAACAAAACATACCCCAAGAATTATGGTTTCAACCTATTGGTAATTATTGTAGTATGGGTGTACACGAGTCTCAATCTCGATTTTATGAAAATATCATAGGAAGAAATAGTCTATTTTGGGAATATTATTACCCTATATTGAATAAAATAACAGCAAACGCTTTTAGTTCAGTAGACAAAGATGAATTCATAAAAGCAATAAATGTTGTAAATCCATCTTTCATACGAGTTGAAGCTGATGAAGTAACCTACAATCTCCATATTATCCTACGCTATGAACTTGAACAATTAATTTTTGAAGATAAAGTAAATGTAGAAGATTTACCTTCATTATGGAACAAAAAAATAAGTGAATATTTAGGTATTAACGTTCCTTCTAACAAAAAAGGAGTTCTACAAGATATTCATTGGGCTGGAGGTAGTTTTGGGTACTTCCCGACTTATTCATTAGGTAACATTTATGCAGCTCAATTCCTTCATTCACTAAAAAGAGAGATAACTGATTTTGATGAACTTTTGACAAAAGGCGAAGTAACTCCCATCGTAGATTGGTTGAAGAAAAATATTCATCGAAAAGCAAATATTCTTGATTCTTTTGATTTAGTAAAACAAATTACGGGAGAAAATCCTAA
>CAZEQQ010000399.1:0-3000 GCA_964514425.1 uncultured archaeon | reverse complement strand
TCGCCACAACAAGCAAATACACAATCGTCACAAGCTTCATCTTCACATGCACCTTCAGCACAATGTGTTTGACATTCTTTAACAATTTGTATTTCTAAACCACATTTGGGACAAGCATAAATCTGTCCTTCTTTCATATCATGACAATCAACCATATTATTAACACCTAATTATTTGTTAGATAATAAAAAGTGATATCATATAAAAACTTAATTGAGAATAGTCAAGGTGTAACAAAAAATACGCGCAATAGTAAATTCAGAAATTTTTCTGATAATACGGACCTTAAATGGGAAACAGTTTTACAATTCTTTTTTTAAGATTACAATACGATTTGTATTCGTTCCATAAGAATTATTCCCTATTCCCCAAATATTTGACGTTTTAGTGAATTTTTGTGAATTAATAACTATTCCTTCAGTTGTAAAACCTGTTTTTTCTCCAATAGGAATGATATGTTCATCTAAGTTAATAGTTTTCTTTCTCACTTCGCCAACCTCAAAACAAACAAATGCACCAAGTTTAAGAATACGATGAAATTCTTGAAAAGCTTTCTCTATAAAATTTGTCCAATCTTCGAGTTTCTTCAATACAGTTATTTTCTTTTGAACTTCTTCCTTATCTATGTTATTAAACCAGCATCTTAACCAATTATCTTTGGAATATTGAACTGTGTCTAGAAAAGGAGGAGAAGTGACAATTAAATCAACACTAGTGTCTTCTATTTCTGGCGTATTTCTCACATCTTGAGATAAAAACAATCCTTCTTTTCCAGCATTTAATAAATTAATTTTTTCTTCTTCTTTAACATTCCTGAGTAAAGATTTAGTTTTAACTAAAATTAATTCCTTGACATCTTTATAAGGAGGGTTTTGATTTTTACTCTTATTGATTGTTTTCTGCCTTTCTTGCGATGCTGCTTGATTAGGAGGAAGAGTATACACGGAAAAAAAGCCTTTAGAGTGTCCTGTTAAACGATTTGTTGCAACCATTCTAATCCATTGATCCAAATGATCCTCTTTCTTTTCTTTAGAGCGCTCAGATAAATATTTTTGTAATGAAACGATTTCTGCTTCAGTCTTTGGATGATAAAACATAGAGAGGTCGATGTTGGCATGATTATTTGAAGAAAGATGAATAGAAGCTAATCTCTCCTTTACTGCATCAAAAGAAGGAAGGAAAAATCTAGGTTTGACAAGCAAAGCACTTAAAGGATTAACGTCGTTAGAAATAATATTTCTACCTACTAATGCTGATTCTAAAACTGTTGTTCCTCTACCGCTAAAGGGGTCATAAATGGTATCAGTGGGATTAGAGAGAAGTTTAACAAAAAAATTAGGCAATTGAGCTTTAAAACACCCACGATAAGAGGACTGTCTCTGCTTAGAGGTCCAAAATTCATTTGTATACCTTGGAACTCTGCTATTTTCGATTTCAACTAAATCAAAAAGAGTAGAATGATTTTTAATATTTTCTTCTTCTGAAGAGCAACTTAAATGCTTATCTAATTGAAAATTAAGTAGATAATCATGTAAAGTTCCCTTTTGCGTAGTAATGTATATCACCAAAGAAGAAATATTATTACTCTTATTTAGAATAAGGTTTTAAATACATTTCTTTTGAATGTTACTTAAAATTCTGGTGTTCAATCTTCACAAATAGTCGCTCAAAATAAAATCCTTTTTCTGAAACTTGTTTTAACTTTATGTCTTTTGTTACAAAAATCCAACTTGTAAATTTTTAGTTATAGCAAATTGGATTTACTCTATCAAAATTAATTGAAGAATAATTTCAACAAGGAGAAATTTTTATACTATTAGGAGAAATAAATGCAATGAAACCTCCCTATTGCTATATTTGTGGAACATTTTTAGAAGATTCTGAAAGTGGTGGATTAGTTCATTTTGCTAGAACGGAAGAAGACATTGAATGGGCGAAAAGAATGAAAAAGGAGAATAAAGTAGGACATCCACCTTACATGGAATGGTTCTGCGAGAAACATTATTACATAGCAAAAGAGTATTCTCACCTTCCTTTCATAGAAGCGATAAAAGCTATCAAAAATGAAATAAAAGAAAGAGAATAGCAAACTGAAATAAAAAGAGAAAAAGATTTTTTTACCACTTAGGAGGGCCATTTTTAACAATTTGAACGATTTCGTCATAATCTCCCATAAAATCTCCGATAATTTGTAGAAACCAAGTCATACCAGCATCTTCATAAGAACGTAAAACTTTTTTATAAATTTCTTCGTTTTCATCTGGTTCAGGTCCTACTACAGCAATATCTAACTTTTTACCTTCAGATGAGAATTCATTGGTAAAATTTACGATTTCTTTAATTTCAGTTGGTGTAAGAGATTCCTTAAAACACGCTTTAAGTGGAATAATACCATCACCATAAACTGCAGCACGATGAAATGGAGTTTTATTTGGCCAAGTTGCTCCAAACCAAATTGGAATTGTAACAGATGGTGAGGAAGAAGGAAGAAAACTAGCGTTTTTAAGTTTGAAATATTTCCCTTTGAATGTCACTTTTTCTCCTTTTAATGCAGAGGTAATAATTTGTAATTGTTCATCCAACATTTCTGCTCTAATCTTAATGTTTGGTTCATGTCCAAGTGAACGGAACTCCTCACTTATTCCTAATCCTACCCCTAAAATAATTCTCCCTTTAGAATAAGTGTGTAAAGAGAGAATCTCACGAATTAACTTTGTTGGGTCTCTTCTTGGTGCAGGGGTAATAGCTGTTCCTAAAAGAATTTGTTCTGTCTTAGCTGCCATAGCAGTTAAAGCAACCCATGGATCAACTACAGGTGTAGAATATTGTGTTAATATATGATCCCAAAGAAAAAAACCATTCCACCGATGTTTTTCAGCGAGTTCTGCTAATTCAGCTAAAATAAGTGGATTCCCAAAGTTTTTCCCAAAATTTGGCGCATAAAGACCGTAAACAACTGAGGATGAAAAACATAGCTAAAGTTGTATTCACTGACAGGGG
>CAZEQQ010000398.1:0-3000 GCA_964514425.1 uncultured archaeon | reverse complement strand
TCGTGTTTCATACCTGTTTGAAACGCAGCAACATTTACTCCATCAACAACCATAACTTCATGCTCTTTTAATTCGTGCTTAGTAAGAGAACCATAAACAGCTAACCAAATCATACCTTTACCAAAAGATTCAACTTTAGTCAAAACAGAATATCCTCGACCAAATAGCGAACGTAAACCTTGCCAAGTAGAACTAACATTAATGTTTCCTGTAGAAGCAATGAAACTATTACGCGAAATAATCCAGTCCTTGCCTTTATCGACTTCTAAAGCGAGAATCTCCCCAGGAAAAGGAGGAGCTAAAGCCAATCTACCTTTTTTATTTTCATCAACATAGTATGCTGTTTGATAAAGAGTCTCACTACTAAAAACACGCTTTAAACCGGTAAATAATCCTCCTTTAACAACACTTTCAGTAGAGATATTGCCTTCCATCCAAGTCATAGCACCTGTTTCAGAAAAAACGACTTGACCTTCTTTTAACGTTAAAACAAGTTCGGAAAAAAAAGTGCCACCAACAATCTCATAACTAATTTTAGAGTATTTAACTTCTTCTTGAGTAACTTTTGGAACAGATTTGGCATCAGACCCTTTCCATATATTATCTTTAGTTTTTTTGATACTAGCTTGTGTTCTGCTTAAAGTTTTTCCTAAACCTTTTTTTTCAGTATCTTTTTCTTCTTTCATATTAATCTACTAATAATTAACATACTCTTATTAAAAGTCTTGCAATGAAACTAGAAGAGAATTAGAGAAAATAAGTACTTGAAGAGAAGCATAATAAACTATTTTTGCTGGATTCTGGGATAAATACGAAAAAGTTTACGAAAAGCACTTTGAAGCATAGAGAAAACAAAAGTACGTTTCTCAACATAATTGATCCAAGGAGAAAAACCAATAGTATTTTTAAATGGAAAGGTCATAAGAGAGCGAATATAATCAGGAGGACAACCAGAATAGAAAATACCCAAATCTTTGTATTTCTTCACACAATTACCATAAACTAAAACTTTCTTCTTATCTTTTTTAGACAGACTCTTAAGTCGATCATAATCGGATTGAGAAAGAACTAAATTTTTGCCATAAATAAGAGTTAAATCCCCAACATTTTCCCATCCTTTACGCAAACCATATCCATCAAGAAGTGCTCTAAGAAAAGGTAAACATCCTGAAGAACAACACTCACCAGAAAAAACGGTAATATTTTCACATAGGTCAGTAAGAGTAGAAATTGGACGGATAAAAGAATGTTTATGGTTTTCAAGAATGCTAAGAGTTTCTAAATCTATTTCTTCTAAATTTGAAGGACCATAGTTAGCATCTATGAGGTATTTGAGATGTTTGATAGATAAAGGGTTATAGCCCATAAGGTGACAACAAACAAGATCAACAGCAGGTCCATTATTACCAAAAATGATTAAATTAGTAGGATAAGAAGAAGCTTCCATAGGTCCTTGCCCTTCACCAGCTAAAATAGCGTCTGTAATAACATAATCTGGCTGTCGAATCTGATAAATATCTGCTATTAACTCATGAAGATTATTAGAATGATATTTCAAACGATAAGGTTTGGAGAGTAAACCCATATTGTTTTTGACTGAAAGAGTGACATCAGCGAAAATATTGACCTTAAGTTTAGGGAGGGAAATAAAGAGATCAACTTCTTTAACTATATTAGGATAATCAAATTCTATACCTGGTAAAAAAGGTTTATCAGGAGAAAGAATTTCTTTAGGCATTTCATCGAGGTAACAAAATTTAATCTTCTTTCTAACATCTTTTGGCAATTTCTTGACTTCTTTCTTAATTTCAACAACTTCAAAAGCATAATGAGAACAAGCAAAAGTTTCAGCATCACCAATATAAACAGCTTTAGCACCAGCATCAATAAAAGCCTGAGAAACTCCAACAATAAAAATAGGGTTAGTAATAATCATTTCAACACGTTTAGGGTCACGCACAGGAAAAACAAAAGAGACTTTGAAAAAGATAGATTTGTCTAAAACATCAATATTTCTATTTATAATAACTTGCTTAACTTTATGAAAGATAGAAACTCTATCATACAATTCCTCTTCGATTAAATTAACCCAAACCATTAAGCAAAACAATTTAATGAGCATAAAAAAGTTGCTCTACTACTAAATACGAGAAATAGCAGTAGAAAAAATATTCGTTCTAAAATAAAAAATGAAAAGAGAATTAAGTTTTATTTGCTGAGATACCCATAATCGTCATCTGAAACATTAGAAACAAAATCATCAGGATCATCCCAAAGAGATCGACCAACTTTTTTACCGAGAAGAGCGCCTCCAATAATGAGTAAGATAGCTCCTCCTGTTGCGACGATAATAATTAAACCGAGAGCTACACCAAGTCCAGCGCACATATCGTCACTAAGGGCAGAGACAATTATTGCATAAGAACCAGAACCTGTTCCAATTACACCAATAGTAATCCCAAAAAATTTTAAAACTTTTCTAAAATCAGGGAGATAAACAAAAAAACCTAAAGCAAAACCAGAGAGGAGAAGACCAAAAAGAATAGCTAAAAGAGGTACAAAACCTTCATTCTCAACGAGATTTAGAAGACCAAAAAGAGCTAGAATTGGTAAGAGAAAAGCTGATAGAACAGCTATAGTATTAGCCCAAAACCTATTTCTTGCCATAAATACAATGATGTTACCTTTTATTTAAAAACTTTATCCGAAATTGATATTAAAAAGAAAAATGAAAGAAAAAAAGAAGTTAATTGAAGAATCATTTGTTAAGATAACCATAATCATCCATACCACTAGGAATAGGATAATCAGGGTCATTCCAAAGGGATTGACCTATTAACTTACCAAGAAAAGCAGCTAAAACAAGTATTAGAACGCCACCAAAGGTAAGGGCAATAAGAATAAACCCTAGGACAACAAAGAATGGTCCACAACAACTATCAGATGTTAGACCAACTAAAATAAACATTCCTCCAAATCCAGTGCCTGCAGTTGTGACAG
>CAZEQQ010000397.1:0-3004 GCA_964514425.1 uncultured archaeon | reverse complement strand
AGAGGTAATTGACGATAAGAAAACTGATTAGCGCCAGAAATTCGGTATTAATAATCATTCTCTATTAAAGTCTTATTAAAGATTGCTATTTCATTATTTACGGACTTATTAAAAAACTAAATTATTTAGATAGGTATATTAATCCCTACACCAATTATATTTTTGATTTTATTGATGGCTTACAATGATAAGTAGTAGAACTCTTTAAAATCGCAGGTGATCGTTATGAATAACAAAAAAATTATGAGTGTATTTCTAATTTTTTGTGTTCTATTTAGTTCAGGGTCTACTGTTAACTCATCTGTAGTTAAGATTACTGAAACACTAGATCTTCTTATAAGCGGTGGTGGTGTTCGTCCTGACTATGGGACATATATAGCAAATTATTTAGCTGAAATGGGAATAAAAGTGAATATAAAAACGCAAAGTTGGGCTGTTTTTACAAGTAATGTATTTAACGAACAAAATTTTGATCTTGCTCTACTAGGTTTAACAGGCGGTGGCTATCCTGATATGACCTCAATATATTGTGAAGGGGAATACTTGAACGTCTTTGGAATAGATTCATCTATACCATATGGTAATGAAAGTGAGAATCTACTTACTGAAGGGGGTAATGTTATGGATTTTGAAGAACGTAGAGACAACTATTTTGAATGGCAAAATTTACTCATGGATAAAATTGTTCCAATAATACCCTTATTCTCTCCAAAAACATATACTGCTACTTGGTCCAATCTTGAAAGTTATGATGATAACTGGGGTGTAATTCAGTCTTTACCGTATATGAGTTGGGCAGGTTTACACACAGGACAAGTATCAACTGATCAATTTATTGTTAGTGAGACTGCTTGGACAGAATTGAACCCAGTATTATCTCTTCATTATTCAGACTATTTTGTTCAGTCTTTACTCATGGAGCCTATTATAGTGATAAGCCCTGGATCTGAACCATTAAAAACAGGTTTGGTGAATGATTGGCAATGGTTAGATGATAATAGAATAAAGTTTTCTATAAAGGAAGATATCTATTGGAATCCTTCTTATAATTTAACAAGTCGTAATGCATCTAGCGCACCTCTCGATCCAACAGTTACTCCTCTAATGATAGGACTAAAAGATGGTTCAGTAAGTAATGGGACAAATCAACAAGTTACAACAAAAGATGTCATCTTCACTTATTTAGCTATGGATTCGCCTTTTAGTGTTTATACAGGACAATTTGATTGGATGAAAGAAATCTATGCTGAAGATAACTTTAACTTTGTAATTACCATAGATGGAGACCCAACTACTGATGAAATTGAACCTTATGCCCTATTTTGGTCAAAACTAGATGGGTATCTTCTTCCTGAATTCTTCTTGAACTCTACAGATACTACAGTTCTAACAACTAATAGTGGAATAGAGTATGTAGGTTTAGATGATGTTGTTGACACTGATCAATGGAAAGCATTTAGCACTATGGCTTTTGGTTGTGGGAAATACATGCTTGATTGGAGCGATTCTGCAACTAAAACTGAACTTCAAGCCTCTCCTTATTGGTTTAGTATAGGTGCAATTGATGGGACACCTCAAATTTTAGAAATTGAAAAAGTAACAATTGAACAGATAGATGACCTAACCTTAGCTTTGGCTGAATTCGAAGCAGGTAGACTAGACTTATTACCAGTTACAGTTTTTCCAATAGAACGAAAAAGTATGGAACAATCCTCTGTCTTCGAAGTACACTCTAAAATAAGTGGATCATTTGTTTTTGTAGCTTTCAACTTACATCGTGAATTTATAGGCGGAGAAAACAATGATGAATGGTTAACAGAGGAAGGCAAAGAAGAATATACCAAAGGAATAGCTGTAAGAAAGGCAATTAATTACGCTATACATAGAGAAGAAATGAATGACGATTTACATGATGGCGAATATTGTATAAGTGATAGTCCTATTTATCTTACTCAAAGCTACTGGTACTACGATGATATAATTAAATATGAATATAACTTAGAAGTGGCACGAGAATGGCTAGCTGTAGAATTTGAAGAATTACCAACTACAACTATCTCTTTCTTATTGTTTGGTTTAATCCTTCTACCTCTGCTTACTTTTGCCTTGGCTCGTAGAAAATTCTACTCTCAATTAACTAAAACTTGAAAAAACTTCTTTCTTCCCTTTTTCTTTCTTTTTCTGTTTTTACTAAAATATTAAACTTGAGTTAATCAAGGAGGAGAATAAACAGCGTCGCATGAGATATAGTAGTTTTAATTTAAACAAGGAGATGAAAACTAGTTAACATATGAATTAGCTTTAAATAAGACTGAAAATTAAGATGACAAGATGATTAATTTCTACCCTATATCATTAGTACTTGTAGACACAATGAGTTTTTTGATTGCTACAATAATATTGTTTGTCACTTTCCTACGAACAAGGTATTTGGCACATTTACTCCTAAGTCTAGGTTTTTTCATTCAACTTATATCTTCTTACATATTATTTTACTCCAATTTTATCACAACAAATAATACTATTGTAGAAAATGAGACTATTGGTCGTATAGGGATAGTAAACATTTTATATGCAATTATGAATTTTTTGCTTACTACAGGCATAATGATTAAAATTTCCGCTTTTATCTACATTAGAACAAATAGATTTCATCCCATCCTACTTTTCATCTTTTATCTTGGAGGAGCTCTAGCATTTATATTATCCTACCCCAAATTCACAACAATAAACTATATAACAGAATATGGGAGATGGAATGCGACCTATGATCCACTATTTATGATTTTTGTTTCTCCGATACTTCTAATCTTTCTTGGGTCTTGTCTTCTCCCTTTAGGCGAAAAAATGATAAAAGCAACAGATAGAAAAATGAAAATACAGTTAAGTGTACAGTTGGTAGCATTCATAGTCCTCATAATATGGACTTTAATGCCCGCATTTGCAAATACTACTACATTACTATTAATACGAAGTTATTTATTTGGACTAGGTTGGTTCATAT
>CAZEQQ010000396.1:0-3020 GCA_964514425.1 uncultured archaeon | reverse complement strand
CACTATGAGCGTTCCTGTAGCAATAGAAGCATTAACTGATTATTCGCTCAAACAAAATCCTGACATAGGGATAGAAACAGGAACAGTAAATGCAGTAGTAGGAGAATGCAATGATGGGTATCTCAATGATATTCAAGGAAGACATGTGAAAAGAGAACATGTGTTAAAAGCTATCGAATGTGCAGGACAAGAAGTAAAAGAAGGATCTGTTGGAGCTGGAACAGGAGTAAGAGCTTTTCAACTA
Organism: uncultured archaeon; assembly: GCA_964514425.1. GTDB lineage: Archaea > Asgardarchaeota > Heimdallarchaeia > Heimdallarchaeales > Heimdallarchaeaceae > CAZEQQ01. Next base: position 2,776 of record CAZEQQ010000396.1, on the reverse strand, counting down.
AAAGGAGGAATAGGGACTTCATCCAGGGTAATTAAAGATGAAAAGGAAAAATTTACTTTAGGGGTATTAGTGCAAAATAATTTTGGAAAAAAAGAAGATTTAAGATTTTTAGGAGCACAATTATATAAAGAAAAAACAACAAATGGGAAACAAGAAGATAAAGGATCACTAATGATAGTTGTAGCAACAGATGCACCTATGTCGTCTCATCAACTCCAAAGATTAGCAAAAAGAGCCCCATTAGGTATGGCTAAAACAGGAGGATATGCTGCACATGGCTCTGGAGATATAGTAATAGCATTTTCTACTGCAAATAGAATTAAAGCAAACAAGAATGGTGTATTAGAAGTAACAATGTTTAATGAAAGTCACAAAAACTTTAACAAACTATTAGCATCAGTAGTGGATTGTACAGAAGAAGCCATATTAAACTCACTTCTGATGGCAGAAACAATGAAAGGAAGAGATGATAACACTGCAGAGAAAATTGATATAGAAAAAATAGAAAAAATCATTGAAAAAAGTAAATAATTCAATTTTTTCTAATTGCTTCACTAAAATAACATGCTGTCCATTTCTAGTAGTGCTTTGATTTCACTGTACTGATCATTAGTAAGTGCTTTTTTGAGCAATTTATCATTATAGCCTTGTTCCTTAAAAATCCGAACTGTCTCTGTGATTCTTTTTTCAATTTTCCGAAACATATTAGTGCATAATTGCATCTCTAATGGAATAACATTGATTTTAAACCCTTGAAAGTCTACCTCTCTAGCATAAGAGCGTATTTCTGGACCATTTTCCCACATGCATCCTCTTTCCTCTGCCTTCTTCATAGAACTTTCAGAGTGATAATACGCTACTTCGACTTTAAAATCATCAATCATCCATTTACCACTATGCCAAATCTCTCCTGGTTCTTCATTTATAAAAATAGGTTGTTCATTTGATGAATGCCACTCTTCGAAGTTATCTGTTTGAACCTTTTCAGGTAATTCAAACTCTTTAAGTAATTTTGTAATAAAAACAACTCCTTCAGGAGTATCAGCCAGAATATCTATATCTTTTGGTTCAATTTTACATCCTTGAAGAGCGGTGGAAATAGAACCAACAATATAGTATTTAACATTATTTTCTAAACACTTTTTGTAAATTCTATCTAAAACTTGTTCAAGTCTTTTTTCCCAAATAGTTGTTTCAGTCATCTTTACATCTCCATTAACTAAATTAAAAAAATACACTAAAATATAAGTTTTTTACTGAAAAAAGAAAAAAGAAATAAAACTTGTATTTAATTAGCTTTTTGAACATCCGGAAATTCAGTAGCTATTTTTTCTTTAATTTGTTTTAATTCTTCTTCTTCTTTAGCTATTTCCGTTTTTTTACTTTCCATTTTAGCCTCAATTTCACTGATTTTGAAGTCTTTTTTAGCAATATTAGATTCCTTTTTCTTTAGATTTGATTCCATTTTAAGAAGTTTTGTCTGTTCTTCACCTTTTTCCTTCATTTCTACTAACTTAGCTTCCTCTTGGGCTAATTTGACATTATCTTTAGCTTTGTTTTTCTTCTCTTTGATTCTATGGAGTTCCAAATCCGCTAATTCACGTTTCTTTTTGTACATATTCTCTTTAATAGAGAATTTCCTTTCGATGAGCTTTAAGTGTTCAATTTTTTTCTCGGGCATACTTAATTTAAAGAGTGAAAGAAATATAAAGATTGCTATAAAGAGAAAATTCTGCGAAAGTATTATTAGTAATTGTTTAATTGATGACTTAAAAAATAATCACTTACGTTTCATTTCTTTTTTAAGAAATTTTAAAAACTACAACAAAAAGCAACTCATATGATTAAACAGTTAGAATGGCAACATCCAAAAATCGTTGGTATTGGAAAAAAAGAAGGGCATTGTGTAAGTATACCACATGTAAATCTTCAATCAGCTCAAAAAGAAGAAGAAAATGAGAATATAGTTTCTTTAAATGGGAAATGGAAATTCAAGTATTCACCTAATCCTTTGGTTAGACCTCAAAATTTCCAAGAACAAAACTATGATGTGTCGAAATGGGAAGAAGTAATCGTTCCTTGTCCATTTGAGTTGCAAGGGTACGGAAAACCATACTACATCAATGCTGATTATCCTCCAAGTTTAGATAGAAAGAAATTTCCTAAAATAAACATAAATGATAACCCCATAGGATCCTACAAAAGAAAAGTCATTCTAACAGAAAAATGGGAAGAAGGCGAAATATTTCTTTATTTTGGAGGAGTAAAATCTGCTTTTTATGTGTGGATAAACGGAAAATTTGTGGGTTTCAGCAAAGAATCAATGACCCCTACAGAATTTAATGTGACGAAATTTTTAGAACAAGGAGAAAATGAAAAAGATGTTTTGTTTAAAACAAATGTTCAAGGAGGAACATACATAAGAAAACTTATTGATGATTTAGGAAAAGAATTAGGAATTGGAGCACATATGCTTGAATTAAGAAGAACAAGAGCAGGAATTTTTTCAGAACAAGATAAGGAATTTGTTAATTTGTATGATTTTGAAAAAGCAGTTGATGAATATAAAAAAGGCAATGAAGAATTATTAAGAAAAATACTAATTCCAGCAGAAACAGCATTAAAGGAGATTTTCCCTGTTGTTAAAGTAAAAAAAGAAAGTGTAAAAAGACTTCTTACTGGAAAGCCCTTGATGAAAGAAGATTTGATAGAAAATAATAAATTAATTAATAATAAAATTAAGATAAAAGGTAAAAAAGATATTGCTAATAAACAG
>CAZEQQ010000395.1:0-3025 GCA_964514425.1 uncultured archaeon | reverse complement strand
TTGTTGCCCCACCGCACAGGCGATTGCTTCGCAACAAAAACAGCCTTCGTTTTGCTCTCGCTCGAATAAGACAGTGAATAAAGTTAAAATTCTGAAAAACTCTGAAAAATGAAAAACTATATAACTATTGACGGTAAAGTAATAACTTCTGAATTTGAAGATGACAAAATAAGTTGCGAAAAAAGTATAATTGAATTCTTTAGAAATGAAGAAATAATACCATTAAACAAATTAGCAAAATATTACTTAAATGAGAACCTTAATTTTCTATGTGGGTCTGGGACTTCTGTATCTATTGGTGGTAAAACAATAAATAAAGATGAGAATCCCTTTGAAATACTAATTCAAGAACTTGAACAAGAACCTGAACAATTAGATTATATCAATCAACTATTAAAGTACTTTAAATCTGATGATTTACTCGAAAAAAAGTTTGATAAAATAAATCAAGAATACTTATATTATCTGAATAACAAGGAGGATGAAAAAATATCTTTGAAAATTAAATACTATTTAGATAAAGCGTTGGAGATATTTGTTAATAATTACATTCCTTTTCCTTCTGATTATGTAGATGACAAGTTAGGAGTTCACGAATTATTCATTAACAAAATAATTAGTAGGAAAGAAACATTAAATAGACCCAAAATATTTACACCAAACTATGACCTTGCATTTGAAAATTCTTGTGAAAAAATTGGAGTTAGTTACAACAATGGATTTCGTGGGGTTCATATGCGAAAATTTGACCCTGACACTTTTCACAATGAAACTTACATAAAACAAGACACATCTGATAAAGGAAAAAGAATTGCTACTTATTTGAATATATATAAATTACACGGGAGTATATCTTGGCAATACGCAGAAAACATAAATGACTTATACAATCTTAAAGAAATACAAATTTCAGACTCTTTAAACAAATCATCGTGCAGATACGATTCTTTAATGATTTTCCCAATTCAAACAAAAAAGTCATATTCACTTGATTTGCCTTATAGTGAACTATTCAGATATTTTTCTAAGTCACTAACTGAAACACAAAACACATTAGTAGTAATTGGTTATTCATTTCTGGATGAACATATTAACGATATAATTAGAACGGGTTTATACAACCCAAACTTGACTTTAATAGTGCATTCATACAATTTAATTGATGATACAAGTCCATTTTTTTTAAAAAGTCTTAAAAGTAGAAGTATTAGCGACAATAGAATAATAATATTTGAAGGAAAAATGGTAGGCGACTTTTCAAATTTCGTAAAATTCTTAATTCCTCTTAATTCTTTTATTCAACCAAAAGACACATTAATTGAAACCCTAAGAGAACTAACTAAAAAGTAAGCAATATGCCATTAAAAATTGGAGAAGTATACAGAATAACCAACAGATATCTTGAAATAATTCACGATAAAGATGTTTTTTCTAAACCTATCTCATCGGGAAGTGGTCTCCAAATTGTTGGAATGATAAATAGTTATGTTTCAATTCCTCTATATAATTCACAAAATGCAGTAGGGATAATTTTTGAACAATTAGAAGCGTCCAAAGAAAGAGAAGCATTATTTTCTCCAAAATCAGAAATAATTATTTCAAAAATCAGACTTATAGGAACATACAACCCAATTAATGACACTTTCAAAAAAGGTATTGACTACTTTCCCACTTTAGATACAGACGTATTTACACTTGAAGAAAAACAACTTGAAGCTATTTATAACTCAAGCATCAAACCCGATTCGGCTTCCTTACAAATTGGTGTTGATATTTTCTTTAACCAAGTAAAAATAAATGCCGACCCCAATCTTCTTTTTGGTAAACACTGTGCAATATTTGGAAATACAGGTAGTGGTAAATCTTGTACTGTTACCTCTATTTTGCAAAGTGTTTATCTTGAAAAAGGAAGACTTATTAACGTTTGCGAGAAAAAAATAAAATCAATAATCATTGATTCAAATGAAGAGTTTTCTGAAATTTTTGATAGTATTGATGGGGAAAAACCTAATTGGTTATTACTTAAAGACTATACTGACTTAGAATTATCTCATAAGGACTTAAGTTTTTACGAATTAACGGAGTTATTAAAAGAAGAGTCCCCAAATGTAATTCCCTACTTAAAAGAAGCTGTTTGTAAATTAAAGAATTCTTCAAATGCCGATGAAAAAGTTTATTATGAATTTTCTGAATTGCAATATGAAATTGAAGAAGCAGTTCCACTTGATAAAAATGGCAAAAAGGACAACTTTACTATTGGTTTTTTAAAGCACATCATTAAGCGAATAAAACATTTCTCTACCGATGAGAGATTTAGTGCTGTATTCAACAAGCGAGGTAATACCATAGAAGAGTTTTTATCTTCGTCAGACAAACAAGTATTAATTTTATCACTTCGAGTACCCAATGATGTTTTAGCATTATTGGTATATATGATTAGCAAAAGCATCTTCAATTTCAAAACTAATAGTCTTCACAGAGAAAAAGATAACATATTATTAGTTCTTGAAGAAGCCCATAGATATATTTCTAGTGTATCATCTGACCAGATTAATAACTATTATATTGAAAAACTTGCAAGAGAAGGTAGAAAATTTGGTGTTAATCTAATGGTTTCAACACAAAGACCATCAGAAGTTTCTCATACTGTAATTTCACAATGTAACTCTTTGATTGTTCATAAAATAACTAACAATAGAGACTTAGAGTTTATAAGAAATACCATAGAATATGACGATAAAAATCAAATTGATTTATTGACTAGTTTAAAACAGCAACAAGCTTTAGTTTTAGGAGAAGCATTTGCATTTTCTTCATTAATTAAAATTGCTGATGCAAATCCTTTACCACATAGCGAAACTCCTGAGATATTTAAAAGTGGAACGAAAAAATGAATGTCACAATAAATCTACGCTTCCAGTCACACACATTGCCAAGCCGCACAAGCCACGCTGCACCAAAGCTTGTCAAAGAGTGTGCCTGTCCCAACGCACGTGTAAAACCGTAAAAAATGTAGCAAATTTAT
>CAZEQQ010000394.1:0-3044 GCA_964514425.1 uncultured archaeon | reverse complement strand
ATCCAAATTATCGAATTTCTCGCCATCAAAAGGAGTAGTACCCACAAAAGCTGCTTCACCAATCCTAAAATGGTTAACTCCTTCAGGAAGTTTATTCATACTAATTAAAGGAAGAGTAATAGATGAACCTCCTGAAATAAGGTCTAATTTGGTATTAAATGTTAGTTCTATTAGTTTTTTGTATAACATCAATTGTATTAGTTTATCTTGCGTAGGTATCACTCCATACATACAGCCTAAATTAGTACCTAACCCCACAACTTTAATATTTTTTAGTTCAAACACTTTTCTATAGAAGTCTATTACCTCATCTCTCATTATGCCTTCTCGGAGTTCACCCAATTCAATCATTATTATTATTTCATGAACTTTGCCAATTTTCTGTGCTGCATCATTTAGAGCTTGAATCACCTCAAAACTAGAGTTCAAACTTACATCAGCATATTTTACTATCTCATCTGCACTATTTTCAGGGGGAGGAGCTATATATACTGTTTTAATGTCAGAGTTTATTTCTTTAATTACTTGGAGACTATAAAGACGAGAATCACCTATTGAATCTACATTCTCCAGTACTTCTGGAATTAGTAAATGCTCTAGTACTTCTTTGTGTCCGCCTAATATTTTTACTATGAGTGACCACTTAATATCGTGATCTTTCAAAAGTTTATTAATTTTAATAATATTACTTTTGATTTTGTCAATATCTACAATTAAAGTGGCCATATTTTCCACCTAATTCTTATTTTTATATCTCATTTCTGCATATTTAGAATCAAAACCTATCCGGTCATATAGCCTTTTAGCGGGATTTTCATACTCAACATGTAAAGCTACATCTCCTTCAGCTAGTTCTAAGGCTTTTTCGATTATTGTGCGTCCTATTCCTTGTCCTCTTTGCTCTGAATCGACAGCTACATAGACCAATATATTTTCAGGAATATATTCTTGCATACCTGTTTTATTCATTACAAGTGCGCCTACAAGTTGCTCATCTTTTTTAGCAGCTAATAAAAATCCACCTTTGCCTTCAGCTTCCGAAAAAGCATAGTCAAGGCACTTGTTTATAGCATTTTTGGAATCTCCAAAAGGGTCTAAATAGGTGTACAAGAAATTCACATACTTCTCGCGACCTATTTTTTCATTAATCTCGTTTTCTGTTTTATATAATTCTATATCTATCATTGTTTAAAATATCCTAAGTTATAGATAGATAACATTAGGAGAAGTAACATATATAATTTGTGGTCTTGGGGTCATAAATACTAGAAAAACGAGATAATTGACAGTTTTTTCTTTAATTATTAGTATGAATTTTTAAATTTATAAAGAAAAATAGAAAAAATATCATCTATGTTTAAATTAGCATCATTATTGGTCGTTTTTTCTGTTATAGTGAATAGCTATACCAGGATTCAAGAGCTTGTCACGTATTCTAGACGATAAAGGGTAATAAAAAGGGTACCATCTTTTGTTATATTCTGTGTGTCCAATTATTAGTATATCGGGTTCTTCTTTTCCAAATACATATTCTAATGCAGAAATAACATTTTTTCCAATTATAAATTTAGGAGAGATTTGAGTTTTTAGGGACTCTGAATACTTTTTTATGTAGTCATAGAAAATCTTCTTTTCTTCTTTTATTGTCTTTTCGCTTATGTCCTCTGTGATAGGGGTGTATTTAGCAACATCTGATATATGATAGACACATAGTGTTGCTCCTTTTTGTACTGTAGCCACTAAAGTGCCCCATCTAAGTAAGGATGGGTCACGTTTTGAATAGGGTAAAAGAATAGAGACATTTCTAACTCTTTCCGCATTTTTTTCTAACGAAGGAGGGAAAATTTGAAGGACTTCAGCTTGTACTTTTGGAACAATTTTATTTGCTATGCCTTTTATTGTCAATCTTGCGAAGAGAGAAGGTTTTCTTCGACCGGCCAATATTATGACATCATGATGCTTTTCATTCCAACAATTGATGATGCCATCTGCAACATCTTGAATAGGTTTTATGACCAATTCATGTTTAATGTTATGGGTAGTTAGTTTATCTATGTATGAGTTTATTATTGGTCCAGGATGTTCTCCAATATGCACTATATCTATCTTCGCATTATGTTTTTGACTAATATATAATGCTGTATCTAATGCCATTCTCTCAAAATTATGCCCTGAAATGGGTAATAGAATGGTTTCTACCCTACGGGTACAGATATCTTGAAAAATTGAAGGAGGACTTTCGATGTTTTTTGTCATTACAAGTCACTAGAAACAATTAATTCATTTAAATCTATTGAATTAAAAAGAAAAATGGAACTTTTTTAGAACTCACGAAGATCTATTAGGTGTTCTGCAGAAGGACCTGTTCCAATAAAAGCCACTTTTGTTTTTGTTACTTCTTCCACTTTATCAACAAATTCCGCAACTTCCCCTCTTATTACGTCGGGATTATTACTGCAGGCTATTTCAGGGAAAAGAACATCCATTTTTGTTATTGCAATCTGTGTTGCACTATTTAATCTAACCGATTTTTTTGCCAGTTCATAATTAAAAGGTGCAGCTCTACGTAATCTTCCAGTTACAGTACCATATTCTTGCCATCCACGGTTTATTGTTTCTTCGGGAGACAGTTCATCAGGAAGAAATCCTGTCCCAACTCGTGTAATATATGATTTAAATACAACTATGACTTCATCAACCTTTTTTGGCCCAACTCCAAGATCAGTACAAATTCCAGGTGAGGTTGTATCATGAGATGTAACATAAGGATAAGTACCGTGGTAAAGTGAAAGAAATGTTGCTTGACTACCCTCTGCTAAAACTAGTTCTCCTTCATCTAAAGCATCATTTATCTCATCACTAACATTTGTAAGATAAGGTTGAAGTTCCTCAATATCGCGAGCAACTTTTAATGTACGATTAGCTCGATCCATATTAGCAGGTCCACATCCACTTCCTGTTGCACCAATTTTTTGTTGTAAATGTTCATCAGTTTTATCTAAGTCTATGTGTTTTTGCTCTATTATTCCAGATTGATAATCTAC
>CAZEQQ010000393.1:0-3050 GCA_964514425.1 uncultured archaeon | reverse complement strand
TTGATCAGTTAAATTAAGGAGTTCGGTATAGGATATCTCACCATACTCATCTATTAACTCTAAAATCTTTCTACGAATTGGGTGAGCTAATGAACTAAAGATTTGCATAGTGTTTTCTTTATTTTCATCATCACTCATAGGTCTGAAATTATTTGATATTTTATAAACTTTAAGTTTTAGTGATTATAAAAACATTCTAAAAGGGTCGTATGGAGAGGTAAGTAGTCTACAAAAGTTTTATTAATTTTTTTATACTATTTCTTTCAAGTAAAAGAGCATTTTTGATGCTTCTTAAAAGAATTAAGGCATACGCATCGCAAGAGGGATGGAGAAGGAGGATTATTGAGTCACAATCTAGATTACCACATAAAACAGAGAATATCCAATATTTGGTGCAAAATTCACCTTCTCTTAGTCGAGTGAGAAATGTTAAATAATGGAGAGAGTTATCCTTTTATGGACTATTTCTCCAAAATTGCAAAATTTTATGATTTTATTATTCCACCTTTTAAAGAAAAAAAGCTATTGCAGTTTATTACTTTTAACTCTGCTGAAACACTTGTTGAAGTTGGAGGAGGAACGGGTCGTGCGGCTAAACCCTTACTTCCTTTTGTTAAAGAGATAATTCTCGTAGATTTGTCTTTTGATATGTTAAAACAAGCAAAGAAAAATATTCACCTTAAGTATCTTCTCACCGGTTCAGGGACAACTCTAACTTTTAGGAATAACTCTTTGGAACTTATTTTTATCAATGACACTTTACATCATATATCTTCGCAACAAGAAGTCATAGAGAGTTGTTTTCATGCCTTAAAAGATGAGGGTATGATTATCATTCGAGAAATAGAACCTCGGTATTTTTGGAGTAAACTCATCGTTCTAATGGAAAAAATCTTACGCTTTAACAGTAAATTCCTTACACCAACTGAACTTATGGAACTTTGTTCAAAAGCTAATCTCACTTCAACTTACTACAAAGAGTCAAAAGGGACATATATTATTGTAGCAAAAAAATAGTAGTTTACTGCTACTTTTAACTCACTTGGATAATATAAAATCATTTTGCCTCAATATATTATTTTTAATAGTTCATTAAAAAATCACTTTGGATAGCTATGAGTATTTGGAATATTTTACAGATAATTTACATATTGCTTGTCATTGTAATTATTTTTGAATCAAACAGAAAAGTTCAAAGAATTACTTCTCAAGAACTTAAAAGTAAAATAGAAAATAAAGAAGAATTTGTTTTCCATGGAAATAATGTGAAGTCGCTCTTTATCTTTTCTTTCATCATGTATTTCATGTCTTTGCTTTTTACAGGTTTATTTGGTGAATCGCTTAATCAACCACCAGTTGTTACACTCTTTGTGGTTTTAACTTACATACTTGTTCTACCTATTTTCTTGTTCTTAACACGTAAAATGAGGATAACACATGAATACATTGAGCTTAAAAGTCTATTTGGAACGACAACTATAAATTTTCGCGACATTCAAGAAATGGAATTTATAAAAGTTGATAGATTTGAACCTTATTCAAACTATAAACGTTTAAATTATTCATCTTTAAGTGGATTACATAAAGCTAAATTGACTTTACCTGAACATGACCGGAAAGATATTGATATTGAAGGTTTTAGGTTAAAATGCGATCAAAAGAAAAGAGAATGTATCAAAACAATACTTGAACAGTATTATACAATAAATAAGGTATAATTCTGAAATTACTTCTTAACCTTATTACTTGTTAAAAATAAAAGGCTAAGATGGACCTTTTTTATCTTTTTAGAATTCTTCTGGTTTGCATAGAAGTTCTTTTACTTTTATGTCAAAGAATAAGTGACTATGGTTTGGTTTAATGACCCATGCAGTGTCCGCTCCTCTTCCTGTTCCTCCTACAGCTATTACATCATCCAAGTTTATTACTCCTGCATCAGCAGCCATCATTACAATTTCTATTGCTACTTTTGTTCCTTGTCCAAATAACCTCAAGGTTTCAGCCATTAATTCTGCTAATTCCCATGTTCCATGTTTTTTTCTTACTGCACGATCTATGCCAGCTAAAGCATGTGTTGCTGTAACTACAATTACTCCTTTCTCTTTTAATTTTTCTAGTACATCCTTTTCTACTTCCATTTCCCCTGGTTTTACGAAACCAGCTTGATGTGTAACAGCAACTATTTTGCAATTGTTTATTTCTTCAGCCATTTTTAAGGCAGTATCTCCCTTTGTGGTGGCAACAATAATTGTTTTTATATCTCCCTTATTTAGCCTTTTCTTGATTACTTCAATTACATTTTCTGTATGATTTCCTTTCGTTACGAAGTGTACTGTCATATTTAGAAATCATATCCTTCCATTATAAGTTTTTTTCAATTACAATTCGCTTATTGTGTTTACTACTATTTCTTCCCTTTTCTAAACTTACTTGAACTTATGAATTGCATTACCCATGGTGGAGTTTCATTATCACTTTGTAATTCTTCTATAAATTCTTGATGATTCCCATTTATTAGAGCTACCAGTGCCACTTGCTTCATCCTCAGTGGTTTATCCTTTAGTGTTATAAAGAGGAACAGGTATTTTGCTGCTTCTTTTCTTAATTTTTCTCTATCAGGTCCTTTCTCTATTATCAATTCATCTTCATTTATCGCTATTGCTACTTCTTCGCTTTGAATGTTTATATTTGCAAATTTTGTTAGAGCTGTTAATGCATAATTTCTTATCCATTGTATTCTAGAGTAAGTTATAGCATGGTTGTATAATGATTTCAAGCAACATTTTCTTATAAGTTCGTGTATTGCCATCAGTCTTTGTTTATCCCCTACTGAAGGAGTTGCTAATAGTTTATCTAATTCCTCACACTTCACACATATCTTATATTCTCCAATGAGTTAAGTTTTTCTATGGATTAATTTTTCAATGACAAAGCAATCATTATATCCAAACCAAGAAGGAAGGAGAGCTGACAGATCATTAATCATGTTATAGGAGATTTCTTCCTCTAGAAACATATGAGAATTTTTGAAGAAGAAAGTGGAGTTTACT
>CAZEQQ010000392.1:0-3058 GCA_964514425.1 uncultured archaeon | reverse complement strand
TATTATTGGTGCATTTGATGAAGGAACATCGGTTGAATTTTATATTTTTGCTTTCGATGTAAGTGGGAATAATGCGACAAGTTCAACCTTTATTTTTACAACTTTTGACTCTATCCCTCCCGTTCTTTCTGATATCTCTCATTCTCCTCAGAATCCTAGTGAGACTGATGAAATTACTTTTTCAGTTATTGCTACTGACAACGTTGCTATTGACAATGTTACTCTCTTTTACCTTACTAGTGATGAAGGTATTTGGCTTACCAGTCTTATGGACACTTATGGTGATATTTACAATGTTACTTTCAATCCTTTCGATCAAGGAATAACTATCCATTACTATATTGTTGCTTTCGATCTTGATGGTAATAATGCTACTAGTTCAATTTACGTTATTATGATTGACTCTGAAGCTCCTATTATTCATAGCATCTCTCATGTTCCTGAAGACCCTACTGATTTAGATCAGATTGTTATAATTGCTAATATTACCGATAATTTTGGTTTGCACAATGTTACCCTTTATTATCAGCTTAACTCTGAAGGTTCTTGGTTCAACATTTCTATGACTGCTAATGGTACTCTCTACAATGCTACTATTGGTCCATTTAGTGATGGTACTACTATCGACTATTACATCGTCGCTTTCGATATCAATAATAACCATATTATTAGTCAAACTTATAATCTCACTATTCTTCCCTCTGTTCTAGAATTCTCGACTTCCTCTGCTTTCTTTGCCCTTGGTTTCTTTATCTCCCTTTCCCTTCTCTTTACCTTTGTTCAAAGAAGATTTAAGTAAAACTTATACTCTTCTTCTCTTTTTTATTTAAACGTTATATTTCTAACTTTTTATTAATTTTAAAGAAAAAAGAATGGAGAACTTTTTACAATAGATGTTCTTTCCATGTTTTTACCACTTGTTTTACTGCAAATTTTGCTTCTGGTGTTAAATCTTTAAACCCTTTGTTACAATGTGGGCAATCTGAATAGTCTTTTGCAGATTCTCTGAGGAATTTTTCTCCACAAAGGAAACAATAAACGTTTAGTGGAAAACCATATTTTTCTACTTTGTCCAAGTAATAATCTTTACGTGACATAGTTATCATATCGGTATCCGTTTATATAATTATAAATCTTGTTTTCTATCAAAAATAGACTAATTTAGTGTTTTTTTGTTTAGTTTTTCCTTTTTTCTTTTCTTAGACGACCTTTGTAGTTGTTAAGTTCTTTGGAAATTGTTAAAAAGCTCAGAGATTTTTCTTGGGCGTGAAAAGAATTCTAACTTTTGATTTTATCCGAGGATTATCTTTTTTTCTAATGGTAATTGTCCATACATGGTTAAATATTTTCGATTTAAGTCTGATCAAGAATATAGCGCTCGAAGATCTTAATCCTCTTCTTCTCATAATTGGGGGACTTTTATTTGTTATGGGCCATTCTCGAACCCTTTTTCTACTTATTTCTGCTATTATATACTCTTATACTATTTATCGTGCAATTTTAAAGAGAACGGACTTTCGTCCTATAGCTTATAAGAATTTAACAATTGGTTTTCTTCTTTATCTTATTGGTAATTTAAGAGAAGGTATTTTTAATCCTTGGGGTGTATTAAATGGCTTGTATGAAACTGGACAATTTAACCCTGAACTTTTACGTTTTTTTTATTTGTTTGAAACCTTACAGATGATAGGTGTTGGTATTATTACCCTTACTCTCGTTTTTTCATTAATTCTGTATTTTCGACAACAAGAGAAAAGAACAATTTTAACTTTCCTCTTTTTATTTTTAGCTGTCATCTTTATTTTCACTGCTCCTATTGTCCATATTGCTATAGATAACTACTTTGGAGTCAATTTTGAATTTAAGGGAAGACATACTACTGGCAATTTTTTCCATTATCTATGCTTATTCTTTTGGGTAGCTTTAGCTGGGCAAGCTGAACCTATTTTTCCATTTTTGGGAACAATTTTTATTGGTGCAATCGTTGGGATGAATCTAGGAATTGAACACCCTTCTAAACATTTTCCTAAATTCATGGCTTTAGGAGGTTTTTCCTCTATAATTTTAGGATTACTTCACTTGATTATCATTGATGATATGGTTTTTACTATGTGGTTTGAAATCCACCCTACTTGGTATTTTTTGGTAAACATTGGAATTCATCTTATTTTGATTTCTTTTTTCCTCCACAGGTTTGAGTTTAGAAAGAAAACTAATCTAGATTTGTTTGCAAAGCGCACTGTTTTCCTACGCAGGTGGGGTGCTATATCCTTAACAATCTATTTCTGGCAAATTATCGACATAATTCCACGAGAACTTGTTTCATTGCTTTTCAACGTTAATCTTAGACAAAAACATCAAGAAGGCTATATGTGGACTTTTATAATGATAATAGTTGTTTGTTTATTTTGGAATACCATTATCTACTATTGGGAAAAAATAGGTTTTGTTGGTTCTTGGGAATGGATATTAGCATTCTTTGTTAAAAAACTATTCGGAAAAAATAATCATGTTATCAGTAGAAGTCAGTTTAATGCTATATTGTATTCCATAGAGCCCATAAAATTTGTCTCTTCTTCCTCTACATTGACAATTACAGAACAGAATCATGTCCCACCAAAAGAATTAGCTTAACTTATCTTTAACATTTAATTATACAATTTGTTGATAGTTGCAACATTTCTATGTTATCCCAAAGTAAAAAGAAAAACTTAATAATCTTCTGTAAAGCGATGGTTTATGCGAAGAATAACATCTATCGATTTCTTACGTGGAGCTGCTATCTTTTTTATGACAGTTTTTCATGGCTTTCTTGACGTTTGGGCTTTGATGAGAGAAAGAGATCTTTCCCAATTTGGTATAGGTATGCTTATTGTTGCTATCCTTATCTTTGTTTTTGTTCATTGGAGAGGTTTCTTTATTATGATTTCAGCAGTTGTTCATACTTTTTCTATGTATAATCAATTTAAGCAAGGGAAAGATCCTCAGAAAATTTTATTTAAACAGTTATGGTCGGGTTTACTTCTTTGGGGTGTTGGTGTAATATTTTCAGCTTTTT
>CAZEQQ010000391.1:0-3100 GCA_964514425.1 uncultured archaeon | reverse complement strand
CCTCATGTTTTGACTTCTCCTCGTATCATTTCTTTGATTGATTTATACCGTCGTTCTTTTTCTAAAAAGATGGACTTTTTAGATCCTTCTTTTTTGGATAATCTTTCTTCTCGTCAGTCTTTTTGGTCTGTTGGTCAAGAGGTTTTTGTTAGTGAGAAGATTGACGGTGAGAATGCTTTTTTTGTTTTTGATTCTTCTTTTTCTGGTTCTTCTTCTTTTTTCTGCAATACTCCTTCCCATCGTGTTTGGTTGGGTTTAAAAGCTAATGACGATTTAGAATCTCTTTTGCGTTCTCATGGTATTACTCAAGCTATTCTTGCTGGTGAGCTTTGTGCTCCTTCTTCTCCTCTTTCTCCTGACTTTGATCAACGTTTTTTTGTTCGCGATTTTCTTTCTGCTTCTCGCAATCCTCAATCTCAAGAGCAATTGGATTCTATTGCTTTTCGTGCTTTTGATTTACTTTCTTTGAATGATGACGATACTTGGTTAGAGCGTTCTTTTTCTGACCGTTACTCTACTCTCCAGTCTTTTCTTCCTTCTCGTGGTCGTGTTGCTTATGTTTCTTATGAGCTTCTGAAAGACCATCAGCTTAAGAGTTTTTATTCTTCTGTTGTTATTGATAAGAATGCTGAAGGTTTAGTTATCCGCAATTCTTCTACTAACCACTCCTATAAAGTTAAGCCTCTTCAGACTCTTGATGCTGTTATCATTGGTGCTGTTAGCAGTAATGACGTTCTTTCTCCTGAAGACGATTCTCTTCATTCTGCCCTTTTAGCTCTTCGTTATGAAGATGGTTCTTATCAGGTTGTTTCTAAGTGTGGTGGTGGTTTATCTGATCGTTTGCGTAAAGACCTTTGGAACCGTCTTACCTTTGTTCCTTCTCCTGGTTTTGTTTGTACTACCAGTGATTCTCGTGCTTATCGCATGGTCAAACCTGAGATTGTTGTCCAGATTCACTATCTTGACATCATTACTCACAGTTATAAGGGTGAACCTGTTTATCAGAATGTTTTGCGCTATAACCCTTCTATTTCTGAATGGGAGCCTCTCCATTCTGTTCCTTTTGTCCGTTTGCTTAGTCCTTTTTTCGTTAAGGACGATCCTGTTCGCGAGGATAAGACTCCTGATGCTTTAGATATTCGTATTCAGCAGATTACCAATCTTGTTTCTCTTGACGATGTTCAGCTCCTTCACGTTGCTGACCTTCCCTCTTCTACTCTTCTTGCTCGTTATGTTTTTGACAATGGTCCTAGTGTTCGCAAGTTTTTCGTTGTTTCTACTAACAAACATGACCTTTCTCCCCTTTATCCTCGTTTTGTCATTGTTCATGTCGATTACAGTGAAAAACGTGCTGACCCCCTCCACCGTTCTGTTAAAGTTACTAATGACGAGACTCAAGCCTGGCAACTTTTCGATTCTCTCGTTTTGGATGAGATGCTTAATAACAAAAAGGATGGTTTAAAAAGAGGCTGGACTCTTTATGATCGTTCTGACCAGAGATCTGAACCTCTTGATATCCCCTTGAAGTAAGTTTGTGCTTCTTATCCTTGTTTTCTTTTATTTTCTTTTCTTTTTTTACTCCTCTCTCCTCTCTTCTTTTCTTTCTCTTCTTTCTACCATGTTTTTGATTTATCTCCTAGTTTTTTCAATAATTTATTCATCTAAAATCCTTTGCACGCTCTTTACTTACCATTTGGATAGTTTTATAATCTAAGCAATGTAAAAGGGAATGAAAATGACGTGGGCAGAAGATGAAGAATATATAGATGAAGAAAAGCTTTTAGATTTAATAGCAAATGAGCACATATTCACTTTTAAAGCAAAGCTTCCAAAAGAAGAAATGATAGGTACCATATTCTTTCTAATTTTTGGTTTTCTATTCTTGTTTTTAGGGTTTACTGGGATTTATGGACTAATTATTAACTCAGAAATTATAATTGAAAAAAGCAATATCGCACTAGCTACACCAGTAACATTCTTAGGTTCATCTTTTACAATATTGGGTATAGTAGTATTAGTGATGGGGCTAAAAAGTTATGATAGAATGTTAGAGTTAAGACCTGATATGATCAAAGTAAATAAAAGGGATAATAAAGAAAAGAATAAGCAAAAATATTGCTTTAAAGATATATTAACGATAGAACACATATTAATGAAAAAAGTAAAGGCAGATAAGCATACATTTTTTGAAGAAGAAAGGATTGATTTTTTAGATAGGGATTCTTACTCTCGAAATACAACAAGAGGACTAAACAGGTCTGACCGACATAAATTCGTATTACATCTAAAAAATGGGAAAAAAGGGAAAATAAAGATTGATGAATGGGAAGTGAAAGGATACAAGGAAAATTATCAAATCATAAAACTAATTATCTACTGCTATTTTAACCATTTTAGAGAAAATAATGAAAAATTGATAAGAGCAAAAAATAGGAGTAAGTAAGAAAAAGAAAGAATAGCAATAATAAAAGAGAAAAATATTGAAATTAGTATATCACCCACAAGTTCTCATTAGCTTTAAATGATTGTTGTGATTTCGTAAATTTTTTATGAGACCATTCGAATATTTTCTTATGGTAAATAGTAATTATAAAACACCTGAACCTAAAAATGAACCGATATTAAGTTATTTAAAAGGAAGTAAAGAACGAGATAAGCTTCTAGCGAAGTTGCACCAACTCAATGAAACACTTTTTGATATTCCCTTGATAATTGGAGGAAAGGAAGTTCGTACTAATAGTTTAGGTCACTCTGCTTTACCACATGACCATTCAAAGATTATTGGGACTTATCATCAAGCTACAAAGGACGAGTTAGAAGAAGCTATAGCTACTTCTTTAGAAGTTAAGGAAGTATGGGAAAATCTTCGTTGGCATCAACGCGTTACTATTTTCCTTCGAGCTGCTGAACTGATAACTGATAAGTATCGCTATGATATTGTTGCTTCTACTATGCTTGGTATGAGTAAAAATATCTATCAAGCTGAAATTGATGTTGTTGAATTGATAGATTTTTGGCGTTTTAACACTTCTTATTTAGAAAAAATTTTTGCTGAACAACCTACTCTTCATAATCAGGGCGTATGGAATAGATTGGCTTA
>CAZEQQ010000390.1:0-3114 GCA_964514425.1 uncultured archaeon | reverse complement strand
TCTTCATCCTAACGCGTTGTGCCTGTCCACATCTTCAGGCCGTCTGAGTCTTGCATTCAGTATTCTTTCCGCCCTTGTGGCAAGATTGGAAAGAATTATAGAGATGTGTTTACGAGAATCTACGTTTGATGGGAAAAGCTTACAAAGTTCCTACAGACATCCTGAATCAGAGGATTGACAAAATATTGGAAGGTCTAGCCTTAATCGATAAAAAAAATGAGCGAGCTTCTAGTCTTTCTGGTGGTATGAAAAGACGTCTTAATTTAGCTATGAGTATGATCCACAATCCTGACATTCTCTTTCTTGATGAAGTCTTTTTGGGCTTAGATCCCCAATCGCGACTATATCTTTATGATTTTCTTAGAAAGTATGTCTCTGAAAACAACAAAACAGCAGTTATTACATCTCATCTTATGGAAGTTGTAGATGCTCTTTCTGATCGTGTTTGTATTATGGATCATGGACAGATTTTAGTTAATGATAAACCTGAAGAGCTTAAGAAGAAACATGGAAAGGGGGATGTTCTTGAGATTACAGTAAGAATCTCCCAGATTACTACATCTTGAGGGACATAACCAATTTGTTCTATTTTCTGAAGAAAATTATCACCATTTTCTTCCCCCTCAAAAATAATACTGCCTTCTGTAGGAGAAAGAAGTCCTACAAGCATTCTAATGAGTGTAGTTTTACCCGCTCCATTTGGACCAAGTAACCCTAGAACCTCTCCTCTAAAAAGGGATAAGTCAAGCTCATCTACAGCTTTTAGATTATTGGAAGGATATATTTTCGTTAATTTGCTTGTCCTAAGTATAGTCTCTGTCATTTTGTGGAGAACTACACAAGAATATATAAATAATTGCAAATACAATAAACTAGTTTAGTCAAAAATTTAGGCTAAGAATGCTTTTTCTCTTAACAAAAACATTATAAAGAATCACTTTTTTATTAATTTGAATAATTATGGCTGACCCTATCTTTAGTGCTGTTGTTGGTTCATTTGTTTTTATAGCTATTTGCGCTTTAATTACTTTTGCAATGTATTTTATGTTCCGTTACACTCTATCACAGAATGATGTTCTTGAAAGTTGAGACTCTTAGAATTAAGGTCAGTTAATCTTATGAGGGACTCGTTTTTCAATATTAGATTGTGGAGTTTAAGATAAATTTAAGTAGGAGATTTATAGTTAAAGCAAGAGATAGAGAAATATGACTTTCAAAGCATGGCATGAATATGCATATTTTATGAACCAATTCAGAGAAAATGTCCCTATTAAACGTAACAATGCTGTTTACGAATTATGTGCTTATGATGTAAACCACAATCCTACTACAGAATACACTCTGGTTTTATGTCATGGATTTGCAGAATCAGCTTTTGCTTGGGCTTTTATGATTTTAGAATTATACGAAAAATATCGTATAATAGCTTATGACATGAGAGGACATGGTTTAACTAATAGAGATAATGATGTTTATGATATCTCAATGTACACAAGTGAACTTGAACAAGTTTTAGAACATTTTGAAGCTAAAAACATTATTTTGGTAGGACATTCTATGGGAGGAGCTGTAGCAAACAATTTTGTTCTGAATAATCCTAGTAAAATTCTACTTTCAGTTTTGGTTTCTACATCTGCAGAGTTTGTTCCTATTCCTGTTCCTAAAAAAGCTATAGAAAAAGTTCCTGAACACTTAATACCCGATTGGATAGTAAAAAATAGTATTGATTTAGCCATAAAATTTAATTTAACTTCTAAATGTCCTAAGGATCTCGTACAAGCACTAAAAGATCAATCATATGATGTTTCATTAACTGTCGTTAAAGAAGCAATTGCTAACACTTTATTACCATGGGATGCGAAAGAACTGAACAGCATTTCTATACCTGTCCTTATTATGGTAGGTGACCATGATCTTGTTACTCCTGTGTTTGCATCAAAAAACTTGAATAAACAAATCCCAAATTCCAGATTAATAATAATTAAAAACGCCAGTCATGCAGTACAAATAGAAAAATATGATGAAATTGCTTTCTATATAGATGATTTCATTACTTGGTACAATGAAAGAAAATAATTAAGAAAAAAATTCTCTTACTCCTTTTTGTTACCTTGAAAGTGATACTTTTCATCCTTCTTTTTTAATGGAAAGCGCTGAAGTAACTCTTCATCACTTAAATCTTCAATTTTGTCTTTTAACAATAAAGGGAAATCTTTATCTTTCTCCATTGTATCTTTAGAATCCAAATATACAGGCTTGGTAGACAAAATAGCTTTAATTTCAGCTTTAATCTTCTCTACTAACTCTTTTGCCTCATTTTGATTTGTTTTTGTAGAGAACCTAAAGGAAAACATTATTTTTATTTCCACGTTTTCGATATAATTTTGCATATAGATGCTTTTAAGGGCTGAAGGATCTGATGTTTTGTAAATATATCCCATGTAAAGCATTTTGAATACGTTAATGTTTTGATTTTTCTCTCTTTTACTGATAGTAGGGGCATTGTCTATCATCACACTTACTGTTTTGACAGATAAATAAGTAGAGAGTGTACTGAATATAACCAAAGAATTAAACCAGATTAAAACATAGGACACAATAACCAAAATAGCTACATTTGTTGAAAGTGCGACAATAACAAAAATTGAAGAAGCTATATAGAGTCCCCATAAAGAGTATTGGCTTATTCGCGAGGTATCTTCTTTCGTACCTATGTAATAGTATCCCGTTGTAAAAATTGTAACAACAACATATGATATACCCGCTATAAGTAAACCTTGGCTGTTATCTAATCCTAATAGCATAGCTAAAAGTATACTAGTCACGAGAACAGCAGATTGAATTATCATAAAAAGGACTGCAATAGCTGGAATTTGTTCAACGCTAGGCTTTTTCTGTGCGCCTTTAAAGTGACCTTGAAAGCGAACAACTTTTTGGTTAGATGGGTCAAGCTTAGGTTGATTTGATTCGATAATAAAATAACCATAATCTTCAGCCATTGATTCTAGTAGTTTGACATAAAGTGAAACAGGTCGGGCTTCATTTACAGTAATAAAAGGAAATTCGTAAAAATAGGAATCTGACAGCATTTCCGCCTTCGTTAGTAATCTTTCT
>CAZEQQ010000389.1:0-3119 GCA_964514425.1 uncultured archaeon | reverse complement strand
CATTGTTGATGGAGCGTTAGCTCTTTCTTCTTGTGATCTTTCGGAATTTGGTTTTGATAAGCCATCTGAACTTATGGGGATAAAGGACTATCTTAACTATCTATTTGTAGCTCGCACTAAGTTAAGATATTTCTTAGGCAAATATAATCAAACTATAAATAATCTCACTCATTCTATAAACAGCCCTCTATTTCGCTCTTTTCTACTCAATTTTTTCCTACCTGAATCACCAATTTGGTTTATTATGCTACTTCTTTCATTTCTTAAAAGAGGAGAGCTATCTTTGCTTTCTGAAGGATCACATAATTTTTCACAAATACTAGAGTCACGTTTTATAGATTTGGGTGGTTCTCTCCATTTTCGTTCTGAAGTGAGTAAAATATTAGTAGAAAATAATTGTGCCGTAGGTATAAAACTAGCTTCAGGAGATAGTTATTATGCGGATTATGTTATATCAGCATCAGATGGTTATTCCACCATTTATCAATTGTTGGAAGGAAAATATGTTGATACATCTATTCAAGCGCGTTATTCTTCATGGTCAATAACTGAACCTATGCTTATGTTCTCTTATGGTTTTAATGCTCCATCCCCCCCTCTAAATTGGATGACACTTCTTAATCTAAGAGAGCCTTTTCTTTTAGCTGATACCCTTGTTTCTTCTTTAGCAGTAAGAAATTTTTCTTATGGTAATAGGTTTGCACCTACAAATAAATCCTTAATTCAAGTTTCGTTCGAATCTGATTGGGATTTTTGGTACAACCTTTATGAGAATGATTTGGAACAATACAAAGTTCTAAAAAAAGAATATGCCTTGCTTATTTTAGATATTATCTGTAAAAATTTCGACCTCCCTCAAGATAAACATGAACTAACAGATGTCGCAACACCCATTACTTTCTGGCGTTATACTAAAAACTATCGAGGAAGTTTTATGGGTTTTCTTCCTTCACCAAAAGAGGCTATGAAGCCAATAGATAAAAGTATTAAAGGGTTGAGCAACTTTTTCATGGCAGGTCAATGGTCGATGGCAATGGGAGGTGTACAGCCAGTTTTGTATTCTGGAAAACATGTAATTGAACTTTTATGTAATAAGGATAAGAAGAAATTTAAAACATAAAGTAGTACATAAACGGACTTTTTACTATCACGCTCATTTTTTCAAACCTTATATAGAGAGAAAATAAAGAAAAAGACATGAGAAAAGTAGAAAGAATGAAATAGCGAAAAACCTACTTTAGTTAGGGCGCAAATTGTTGCTGAAACCCCTCTATACAGTCTGATTCCAGATTGAATGGTAAATAGCAAATTTTTACGTTCTCTTTAATTTCTTTTAGATTTGGTATTAGTATTGAGTAGTGATCTACTATGAGTGGTTTTGTTACTCTTGTGTAGTTATATGCTGGTTCTTCTCCTATTATTGCTTGCTCTGTATTTCTTATGTAATCATTTAGTTCTTGGTCATATTCTTCTGTTATGTATCCTTGTATTCTGTCCTTTGCGCTTTGTATTCTTCTTATTAATTCGTCTCCTTCTATCTCTTCTAGTGCATATTTGACCATATTTCCTAGCAGAGTAAAACTGAACTCATCTCTTGGATGATATAATAGATATTCGGCTTTATTTACCATTTCTTCGCTTATCTCTTTCAATTCTTCTTTCTTTTTCTCCTTTACTGCTGTTATTAGTTTTATCATTAAATATTTGTAGTAAAGGTTTGGGTACCGTTCTTTTCCCTCTTCTGTGAAGAATAATTCTTTGAATACTTTGAATTTTTCTTCTATATAGTCACCTCTCTTCTTTTCTATCGCTTGTATTGCTAGTAAAAACAGCATATATCTCAATATTTGTTCTATATAATCTCCGTGTCTATTTAAGAGGAGTTTTTTATCGGCATGAACATTCACTACTTTTTCTATACTTACACGTATTTCTTCTATGATGCTTCCTAAATCCAGTTCTTTTTTTCCCTCGTTTATGTATGGGGCAATTTCTAAATACCCTTCAATTATTTTGTCATAACCTTTCAATAGTTCGTCATAGACTTTTATCGCTTCATTTTCTAATGGATTATCATTTAAACCAAAAAATTTACTTTTCTGTTTTTCTTCTATTTCTGCTACTATCGCTTGTCCTTTTCTCACTATATCTTTCAAAGTTATTAGGAATTTCTCGGTATTCTGGAGTTCGATAAACCTTAGTTGATCATATTCTGTTGTCCATACTTTTTTTATTCTGGGATATAATAAAAGTAGATATTTTGTCATTGACAGGTATATGCTTAACGTCACAGCAAAGGCGTTTTCTAGTATTCTCACATTTGTTCTCTCTTCTATTCTCTTTAATCGGGCTACATTCCAGTTCTTTTCCAGTATTCGTAGCATTATTTCATTTCCTTTTAGAGCTTTTAGTGACCAATCTCTCAAATCTCTTTCTGTTATGTTGTATAATGACGTTGTTATTATATAGTACATTCCAGTAGCAAAGTTCTGGAAGTTTACTACAAGTTGGTTTCTTTTTCTAAACTCAGGATGGTCGAAATCCACTAATAGTTTTTCCACATCATCCATTGTTTCAAACCCTATTAGCATATTTATCAAAGTATTTCCTATTCCTACAATTCTTAACACTCCTCCCTTTCCCCATGTAGTCATGAGAGAGCATACACTTGAATATCGTAGCGTTTCCAGATTGTATCTATACATACTATTTGTGCCTTTTAGTTTTGTTAGTACTATTTGATTTACACTTTCCAAGAACTTTTCAATATATTCGCTAAATTCCTCTGCTTTAACATCCAATGTTTGCACTCTATTCATTTTTCCGATTATTGACCTTATTCTGTTGTATATAAGAATCTCTCTTTGGTTCTCTGATATCAGTCTTTTTGTATCTAACACCGTACTCTCAATTTGTCTCACTTCCTCCATAATTTCGGAAAAAAGTTGCTCATGTATACTCTTATTACTCATCACTCTTGTTTTTCGTCTCACATTTATATCTATTTTTAAAATATCCATTTCTATATGGCAACATTTGATGACCATTTTAAGGGATTTTTAAAAAACATCGAATAGTAAAACTTAATCTACTTTACCAATTATTTCCTTCACTCTCCC
>CAZEQQ010000388.1:0-3122 GCA_964514425.1 uncultured archaeon | reverse complement strand
TAGATGTTAAAAAAGATATAGAAAAAAGTGAAGAAAAGATAATAGAACAAAAACAAAATGAAGATATTAGCTAATTTCTTTCTTTATTTCTTACTCATTTTCTGCCTTTATTTTTTTAGTACCCTTCATCCAAATTAACTATGTTTTCTACTTCTTCGCTTGAAATAAACCTTTTTACATTTTCAAAGAGTTTGGTAGTATTATCGAACCATGGAGTATCTGTAACCCAAGCTCTGTGAGCACTCATAATGATGTTATCTAATTCATTGAAAGGATATTGTGATGGGTGACAAATATTGTTTTCTTGATCTGTTGTTGTTCGTGTTTTAGGGTAATTGTACCAGACATCTATTGCAGCACCCTTAATCATATTCTCTTTAAGAGCTGTATAGAGAGCTTGCTCATTGATTGTCTCACCTCTTCCAACATTAACCAATATAGCACTCTTTTTCATTACTTTAAACTCTTCTTCACCAAGAAAATCTTTAGTTTTTGAATTAAGAGGAAGACTATTAAAAATAAAGTCTGCTTTGGCTAGAGCTTGAAGTTTATTTTCTGGGTTATATACCTCCACATCGACATCTTCGCACTTTTCAGTCCTTTTAATCGTTAGTATTTTCATTGAAAATGGCTCAAGCATTTTTCTAACCCATTTAGCAATATGACCATAACCTAGAAAACAAATAGTCTTATTATAAAGCGTTACAGAAGGTAAATCGTAAGGGTTCCATAATCCTTTACGTAATAAACGATCATTGCCTATGAGTTCTTTACTAGCTGCGACAAGTAAAGCAAAACCATATTCAGCTATTGTAGGTGAATGATAATGACTATTACACAGAATTATTCCTTTCTCTTTGTAAAGAGCTAAATTATGTCTGTCTACTCCTGTTGCAAATGTTTGATGAAGTTTCAAATTCTCTGTCTGTTTCAGCTTTTCATCATCAATTTTTCCTCCCACAATAATTTCTGCTTTTTTAAGTACTGTTTGTTGCTGATTTTCATCTAAATCAAAATAAAAAATAATCTCTTCAGAAGGGAGAATGGCACGTATTTTGTTTTTTTCTTCTTCGTTAGACTTAATCATGGATAGAATTATCATGTCCTATGAAACTGTTCATTTTTTTTAACTATTTCTTTCCTACAATTTCTTTCTTCAGAAAAGAATTAATAGATGTGTGTTTTTAGTTATCTTGAAAAAGATGGCTAAAAATGATGATACTGATGATTCAATTGAAGAAGTGAAACAATTGATTCAACAACTAAAAGAAAGCTCCATGCCTATACAGCGTGAACGAGCAGCCAATCTTTTATCACATTATCGATCAACAGAGGTATTGGAAGCACTTTTACAATCTCAATTGCATGATTCTAACAAAAGAGTGAGAGAAGCTTGTTCATCATCTTTAGCTGCTCTTTTAACCTTCATTGATGAATCAGAGGAAGAAGAAATAAGAAAACTAAAAAAAGAATTGGAAGAAACTGAAGGGAATAAAGAAATAAAAGCACAATTATTTGATTTTTCAAAAGAATTTGAGATAATACGAAAAGGTGAACCACGTAAAAAATATGATTGGAGGGAATCCTATGAGCTTAATCATCTATTCAAATGTATAGAAAGGGATAAGTTTCTACCTAATCAGCAAAACATTAAAAATCTTATAAACTCCATATTACTTTTACCTATTGATAATTCTGATATGGGAAGAGATGTTGCCATTACTTTAATTCAAATTCTTTCAGTCACATCAGATGAAACTGAAAGGGAGTCGATCATTGGATACTTGAATAACATTATAACAAATATAGCCGAATATACACCGTATTTTGGTATAGCAGAAGCTATTGTAATGATATTCAAATCTAGCGATAGTTCAAGTATCAGAGTACAAGCTATGGCTTGTCTAGAACGAGTAATAGTAAAAAAGAAAAGTTTAGCTCATCTTAGCCGATATACATCCGATATAGTGAAATTGATAACGTTCTCATATGATCAAAAAATAAGAGAAATTGCTCTCTCTGCTTATCCTGATTTTATTTCAACAGAAGATAAACCAATACAATATTTAGTAGATTTGATTATAAATGTCGTTCGTGCTACATATGAGGATAGATTAAGAGAAATGGGTTTGAAAACATTAGAATCTCTAATTATGTACGATATGTTAACAGAGAAAAATTTCGAAAGAATTGTAAAAATACTTAAATCACATCATCCCAAAAATATACGTAGTAGAGGAATAGAAATATTTACTCAAGTCATATTGCAAAGTAGCAAAGACTTGTATCCTTTTGCTTTAGACTGTTTGTTCAACATTCTAATGAACTCTAGACAACCCGATATTTGTTACTATTCATTACAAAACATAGAAAAATATGCAATAAAACCCATTAATTTAGATATAGCACCATTTGTTTTCCAATTAATAGAAAAAATAACACTTCATACTCAACATACACTAATTGGATTAAGAGCTCTAAATATCTTGGAGAGTATAGTTGTAAATCATCCTGAATGTCTTAATGATGCGTTTGTAACTAGTTTTACTGACTGTTTGAAGCTTTCTAATGATATTGGAGTCATGGATCAAATTTTACAAGCTTTTACCAAACTTATAACCTTAAAAAAAGTGGATCCACAATCAATCTATTGTGACTTAAAGGCTATATTACTTCTTTCTCCTGGTGCTGACATTCAAGAACTTTTAATTAGTATATTCAAAGAGTTATTACTTGCAATAAATGGAGCAAAACCAGAAATAATTATCAATGAAATGATTGAGTTCTTTAATACAAATCCTTCAAGAGGGGAAATACTAGATTTTATAACAGTGTTATCAACAAAAGAAACTAAAAGAAAGAAAGAAGAAGGAAAAAAGAGAAAAAACTAAAAAGCAAAAAGCAGTTGAGAAAAAAAGAACATAGATAAAACCAATATCAAAGCTTTCTTTTCTATCTCAAATTGATATACAGCTTCATGGAAAATAAGAGGGGCAAAAATTGAAACTAACATCAGAAATGTGCCAATGTAATAAAGATTAACAACATATACTTCATAACTCCAATCAGTTGTAAAAGCCAGTACTATAAAAACAGTTATAATAATGAAATCTACAATGGCA
>CAZEQQ010000387.1:0-3122 GCA_964514425.1 uncultured archaeon | reverse complement strand
TAAGTAGATGACAGTAAAAAATTAGTTACTATTCAGGATAAACTTTGTGAAAAGGTAGTAAGGGAAGTTGTTAGAAGATACCGAGAAAGCGTCTATCCCTACTAATTCATATACACTCCCATATTGTAAAGCTACCTTAACACAAAGAAATGACATCTAATTAAAGGTTCTAAAGTCCAAAAAGGATTATTTTGAGGATAGCAGCTCATTTAATAAGGTTCAAATTCCTCAAGTGAATATCTTACATCTACTCTAAGATTAAAAGTAGTCCCTTTTGTATGGTCGTGCTGATTATCGAGTCTATTTTCTACCCATATTTCACCCCCAATCATGTCCACAATTCTCTTTGAGATTAATAACCCAATTCCTGTTCCAGATTTAATATTTCTAGTACCATCATAACGATTGAAAATGATTTGTTTTAGTTCATCAATTATTCCTGAACTATTATCTATGAAAGAGAGAAGTAATTTATGATCTTCATGTACAAGTTTAATATCAATTGTTATTACCTTTTGGTCGACTTTTCTGTGTTTAACGGCATTTCCTATTATATTTAGGAATACTATTTCTAGTGCACGAAATCCTAATATGGGTTCATTTTCTTTTTCTTCAAATTCGTCTATACTTACGTCAATAATGACATTTTGGTAAATTTCTCTAATTTGCTGAATTGCTGAATTTAGCATTACTTTTATTTGTTCATATTCTTCTTTTATCCCTTTTTCATGCAATCTGTTCAACATTCTTACATTGTAGATTAACATGTTAGAGTTGCTAATAGCATTTTTTATTCTCTGAGCACATATTAATGCAGTTTCATCATCTACGATAATTCTTTTTAGTAATTCAGAGTTTCCTTGTATAATTTGATTATAATTTCCTAAATCATGAGATATTATATCAAACAGCAACTCATTGAAAGTTTTTTTCTCCTCTATTATTTTTGCTTGTTTTTTCACTACTTCTACTTTGTTGTTTAACAAATGGGCATAAATAATAAAACCCCACGTAAGAGGTTCCAAAAGTTGGAACAAATCCCTATATAAAGTTAAAGTTGGAGATAGATTTATTATTTCTAAATAATTGCTTATATTGTGAAAAAGCAATAAAATGAACAATATTATCAATGCTACTATTATATTCAAGTCGAATATTTTCCTCTTATTGAGCATAATAATAATCAAAGCTATTATACAAGCTATTATCGATATCCATTCGAATATTATATTTACTATTTCTATCATGATGTTATCTCCTGTTTACAAAAATTTTTGTTGTCCAAAGCAGTAGAGCAAGAATACTTAACATAAAAAACATATTTTTTAGTAAATTTATTATCTGAGAATAATAGAATTCTTCCAAAATATCCAAAATTCCATTAACAAGAAGCAACTGATAAGAGAAGAAGAAGATTCGAAATGATGGAAAAGAGTGTTTTTGATTGTAGATTATTGTTACAAATGTTGCTACTATTAGTAGAAAAATTAGATAGATAACATTATTAACAGCAACTACATTCAACATTTAATATCATTTTTAGATTAATCCTCACCTCTTCTTTAAGATTTTTCACATAAATCCTTTATACATTCCTTAAAACAACTATTTTTAGAAACTCATTTCTTTAAATATAGTTGTAGCCACAATTAGTTTTCATTTGTATTTTATCTTTTAATAACTAAGTATTATTTCTACTATTGTTCCAACTCTGTATGCTTGTGGAACATCTTTTCGATTTTTGAACGTTATTTTTCTTTCTAATCGATTGATCTATGATTCTTTTTGAAGCTAACAACCCAACTTCTAATGTATGCTGAATGTCATCACCTTCTACGGATAGTATTGGTAATCCATTTTCTTCTACCACTAATAAATAATCAAAATGAATATCGCACACATTGACCATAAATCTCACTTTTTATACGTAATTTTTACCATTACAATTTATGATTTATCTTTTACAAATTGAGTTATTGCTGGGTTTTATTCAAGATTTATGAGACATTAAAGTTTGATCTACTAATTCTAAAATCGTTTGCATTTTGAAAGGCTTTTTAAGGAATCCTTGCACCCTTTCCATTGCTAATACTTTTTGTTCTATTGAATCATCAGCAGAGATAAAAATGATGTTAATAGAAGAGTCGAGTTTGTGTATATATTTTGCTGTTTCTATTCCATCATAACCATACATTCTGTAATCAAGCAATATAAGATCGATATCTACTCCTGTTTTAATATGCTCTTCCACAAGTTCAATAGCCCTTAATCCATCATTAGCAGTACGAACCTTATACCCTTTACTTTTTAGAATTATTTCAAAAAGGTCTAAAAGTCCTTCATTATCGTCGACTACCAAAATATTACACATTTGTTTTAAACCTCATCACTATTTCGAATCCATCGTTTCTACTAATAATGTTAAAACTTGCTTCTGAACGTTCTAAAACCCTCATCAAAAACAAAAAGCCTAGTCCTGTCCTTTTTGATACTTCATCTAAACTTCTTATAATGTCTTTGAGTTTATGGACTTCGATACCTTTTCCATAATCACGAATCGATAGTTCATAGTGACTATCATTTACCATATGCCCTCTAAAGTCTATTCTGACACTCTTTTTAGTCTTTTCATTGTAATAAAATGAATTGTAAAGTACGTTAACTAAAGCTTGTTCCAGTAAAGCATTAGCAAACACTTTATCGTTTTCTTCTAAATTATAATTGTAGTTGAAATTTATTTCTGTGATTTCTTCTAGCTTTTCTATCGATTGTTTTAAAATTAAGAGTACGTTTACAGAGGCATTTGGGTAGTTCTCAATTTGCTGAAGGAGTTTAACATTTTCAATAAGGAAATTTGACTTTATAACAGAATTTTCGATTTTGTTTAGGTAGTCCGTAAATGATGAGTTAACGGATTTATTTTTTAAAACGAATAATGTAGACATTATAACTTGATTAATATTTACAATGTCATGCATTAAAATGTCAGAATAGAATTCAATTTGTTTTTGTTTTTCCATAATTTTACTCAATAATGACATCCTTTCAGTATTATCTTGGAGTAATAGCATGACATATCGGTTTTCATTTAGATGATCTTTTATGATAGAACCGGATACAAC
>CAZEQQ010000386.1:0-3125 GCA_964514425.1 uncultured archaeon | reverse complement strand
AGCATCGTCCAAAAGCGATATAGATATAATAATTGTCTCAAAAAGCTCTGATGAAACTCTCATCCCAAAAATTAGACATGCAATCTCATCTTTACTAATGCAAATGAAATATGCTGGTGAAATTGTGTATGAAATAGATATTCAAGACGTAAGTTATTCATCATTGTTTAGTGTGGTATCGTTATTTCATAAAAAATAATTATTTTTATGCCTAAACAAAAACCACTTACTTTTGAAGAAGTAGCTAGTTATTTATTGCAAATGGTTGGAAAAATTATTAGCAAAACGTGGAGAGGCTATGGTTCTGCTATTTTTTTTGAAATTGGAGAGCTAGATGAGGAACAGATTGGGAAAATGAATTTCAATATAAAAAACTTGACAGGCACTTGATTGAAATATTTTATTTACAGATCTCTATCAATGAGTAATAACTATTATAAACAGAGTTTGAGCAATTATTATATCCAGAAAAATTATCTTTATGGAGATACCTGCAATTTTCTAGACCACTATCAAGTATTTTTTGATAAGTATCATAGCATTGTTTTGACACTTCAGTTTTATTTCTATTTTCGCATTCTTTTTTTGAAGTTAAAACACTTTCTCCTGATAGTAGTTTGCAACAAGTAATTTCATCGCAACTTATACGCGTCATTTCTTTAAACCCTCCACCGCAATTTGGATGAATATTACATTTAATTATTTCATTTGAGTTTGGTGTTGGAGCGTTATTCCAAGCCTCATTAAATTCGATGCATTCTTTTTCAGTTGTTTGAAACGTTTTTCCATCTGGTCCTGTGCATCGAATAGTGTTTGGTCCAATATTACCCGTTTGTTGTTGTGAATTAGAGGAGTGAGTTTTTGGTTTTGCGAAAATCTGTACTATTACATCAGTTGTTTTATTTAATATCTTTAGGCCACATCTAACAATTCCCACTCCTGTTTCAGTATATTCTTGCGAAGTTAGAATCTCATTAGTTGTTGGATTCTCAATCCAACTTTTTAACAATGATGTTTCATCATAAAATCCTTCATTAATTGTTGCTGCGGCAGCATGGTAGCTGTAGTTAACATCATTGATAAAGTCAGTATATTTTTTATTCTGAGTGTTATTTTTATCAAGAAAATAATTATTTGAACACATGTCTTGAGCATATTTTTTTGCTGCGACTGTCAGCTTTTCATTTATTAAGAAAGTATCAAGTTTATTAAGTTGTCGATGATGATTAACCGCTAAAACGACTTCATCTGGGCCTAGAGATTTTGAGAGAGATGGTGAAGAGGGGGAGACTTTTGAATCAGTGGTTGTGAAACCAAAAAGTGCTAAAATTTTATTTTGATTGAATAGTAAAGCAAAAAATAAAAAAATAATGCTAATTAAAGCAACTCCATACCATTTGCCTTGAGTAGTATTAAGAGAACCTAGTGTTGTGATTAGTAGTGAAGTAAAACTTATAAGACCAACTATTACCGCTAAGCCCATAACTAATAGTATTAATAAAGAAAAATGTTCTGAAAGGGTTGGCAAAGAATTAATGCTAATAACTGAAAAGGATATTAAAAAAATAATACACGATATTATCCAAAGCCAGTAAGATAATCTGATTGAAATCTTTTTATTATAGAATGAATTTTTGTTTATGATTTTTTTTGATGATTTGAGAAACTCATTGCAAAATCTACACTTTTTTGCATCTGGGAGTATTAGTTCATTGCAAAAGGGACAAGGAATTCTTTTTTTTGTCATGATGCGAGATATTCAATATATCAATATTTTAACAAAAAAACATTTTTGAATGAATATGTTAACGCTTTTTAATTAAAGGGGGATCTTGTTCCTCATTTTGCAGGGTAGGTGCTGCTGAAGAGCGACAAGAAGCACTCTCATTCATCAAAACGAAGTTTATTTTGTCAGAAAGAGTAATTACGATCCAAAAATAAATGAAGTTACATATCTTCAAGAGATATATAATCGGTAATGTCGAATTCTTGTTCTCGGATAATATTTGTCCAAGCAAGATTTTGTTCTTTTTTAGCAAAATATTCATTGGGATTATCTGCAATTTCTTCAAATTCACCACCACTAAGTTCAAGCTCGCAAACCTTGCATTGTATTGAGTAATAGGAGTTTTCTATTACCCCATCAGGATTCCAATCAAAATCAACACCTGAAATTATAAACACAGATTTATGTTTACATGATGGACAAAAGAGATCTGCGGCAATTATTTCTTCGTTATCTCCTTGTTCATATTTTTTCTCATTAAGCTTATCTTTTTCATTAACTGTCATTTTGTTTGCAATATCTTTAAAAAATAGAATCTTTCTGATGAGATCTGCTTTAAAGGCACTATATGCAACTCTTTGTATTTTTTTGATTTTTAACCACTTAACATTTGACACTTTTTCATATGCTTTAATGAAAGGAAATACAGATCGTGTGAGCAGTAGTGTAATTTGTTGTTTATCAATTATATTTTCTGGTGAAGCATGTAGAATTTTATTTCTTAGATTAAATAAGGATTCAACCCCTTTTTTGTATTTGGATTTTTTATGGAATTTCAAATACCGATCAAATAAAACCGAAATATTAGCAGTTTTAATGCTAGAAACACCTAGTGTGGTCGGTTCAATTAATTTTTCTTTTTTATAACTTACTAACGCTATGGATATTGGGTCAATTTTATCTAAAAGCAAAGCAGGATTAATTTCTTTTAACTTTTCTCTAATTATTGACTCAACCACAATACAGCTAAGAACTATCGTCTCAAGTAAAATAAAACTATCATCTCTATTTTCAATGAAATTTGAAATTAGCCTGCTAAATGCTTTTTCTAAGGACAACGTCGATAAATAGGCAATGCCGCCATGAGAATATTCCCGTTGTAGAGTAAATAGAGTTATGTTTTTCATTTTCTTAAACTAATCTGCAATATACTTTCTCTGGTAAGTTTTTTCAATATTACAGAATCTAAAATGCGTTTTTGAATAAAATGAAGGATAATTAGTCGGTGTTATCGTGGTTTTTAGCGAACCCAAATAGGTCGCGCTGAACCCTGACGAAAATGTGACCCCAACGGGACTCGAACCCGTGTCTTCACCGTGAGAGGGTGATGTCCTAAACC
>CAZEQQ010000385.1:0-3135 GCA_964514425.1 uncultured archaeon | reverse complement strand
TAGGAAGTGTGCCACCTTGTTGTATGAGCGTGTTTGGAGGAACATTCCCAAATTTGAACTGGAATATACCTTATTTCCACAAACAGTTTGCTAACACAGCATCAACAATTACAGGTATATCAAGAGCATTAAAAGCTCTAGGAAAAGACGACATTGTTGTCCTAGGAATGGCTGGAGACGGAGGTACGGCAGATATAGGGATACAAGCTTTATCAGGTGCAGCACAAAGAAATGAAAATATTCTCTACATATGCTACAATAATGAAGCATATGAAAACACAGGAATACAAGCATCAGGATTAACACCATATGGGGCATGGAGTACGACAACACCCATTGAAGGTGAAAAAATACAACAAAGAGGAAATGAAGTCTTTCCAAAAGATATGCCAAGAATACTTATAGCACATGAAGCAAACTATGTAGCAACAGCTTCAACCTATCATATTCAAGATTTCATAAATAAAGTAGAAAAAGCGAAAAATATGAGAGGATTCAGATATATAGAAGTGTTATCAGTCTGCTTACCAGGATGGAAAGTACCAGATAATATGGGACCAACACTACTCAAAGAAGCTGTAGATGCAGGATATTGGCTATTAGTGGAATATGAAAATAGACAATTGAAAATTAATAGAGAACCTAAATTCACAGGATTAGAAGAATTTCTAAAAAAACAAGGAAGATTTAAACACCTCACACAAGATCAGATAGAAGAAATAAGAGCTTATATTAAAAGAAGATGGAAAATATACAAAAGTCTTGAAGTAGCAAGCATGGAAGACTGAAGATTAAAAATTATCCTCATTGCACTTTTTTATATTGAATTAAAAGCACATTTTGTCATCGTTTACACTGATTTTGGACAGACAAGTAATGCACAGATATTTAGCCTTACATTTACAATTGATGATTAAATTAAAAGAAACTAGAACAATCACAAAAACAGTTGAATATGTAACATACAAGTGTTAGGGTCTAATGTCAAGAAATAGGAACTAGAAGAGGGAAAAGAAAGGGGTCTACAAAAGGTTTTTAGCGACTAAAAAAAAATAAAAAATGGTTAGATGTTGGTCTATGATAGTTTGAAAAGGTAGAAACGAAGGAAAAAAAAGTTAACGCTCATTTTTCGATTAAAATGCTAAAAAGAAACGTTTTTTAAAAAGAGTATATAACCATTAAACGTTTCATACACTCAAGACTTATATAGAAGCTAATTGAAAGTTATATTTGATAACTAGGAGGTTATCACCTATGGCTAAGAAACAAGCAAAAAAAGCACAAACAAAAGAAATTGAGATGCTTTTAGTCAAATCCAAGGTACGTGAATACGTGAAAGAACTTGGAGAATACAACATTGCTCAAGACTTCCTTGAAGCCTTAAACACTGAAGTAGTTGACTTGATCAAGAAAGCTTCTCAAAGAACGAGCCACAACAAGAGAAAAACACTCTCTGCTCGTGACGTATAACAAAACTACAACATAGGTAAAAGAATAAAGAAAAGTCTCGAGCAATGATTAACCTCTAAGAACATCGCTCGATTCATCCAGTAAACCACTATTATTCTTTACCTTTTTATTTTTTTCCTTTCCGTTTATGTCGGAAAAATTATGGAGTTTAAGAAGTTATAGCTGATGTTTAGGACAATACGCGATTAGAGCGCTCAAAAAGAGAGAGATAGGGAAAAACAGAGCAAATAAAGGCTAAAAGTAGAAAAGAGGTTATGTAACGACCGTATCAATAACATTTTGTTTGGAAGCAAATTGGATCTCCATACTCACGCGTTTTCCTGCAGATACAGGTTCACCCCAGTAGACAGCAGAATATTGACTACCAATACCCATAAAACTATTAGTTCCTCCACCCATACGCATAGAAACATCAAAAACGATAAAGTCATAATCTTTAGTTATCATAGTCTGGAGAGTAAAAGGACCAATAATGCCAGGAGGATAAAGAGAACGTGTAGCATCAACAAAACGTCTACCCATAGGGTAAACATGTCTAAGCATTGATTCACGTAAAGTAACAGAATAATTACCGATTTCTTTCATTTCTTCTCTGAGTCCAAGTTTCAGTTGCTGATCAGCAGTCATCCGAGTAATCCCATCTAAATCAGTAACGAAACGACGATCGATACCTAAAAGTTCAACACGGTCGTAAATGGGAGAATAAAAGAAATTGAAATTGAAGGTAACACCAGAAATAAATTCCTCAATTGAAGAATGTTTAAGATCTTCTTCTCTTATCACACCTTTTTTTACTCGTCGGTTAAATTCATCATAAAAGTCATCACGATCTTTAGCAAGGAAAAAACCACGTTCTACACGTTGAACGGCATGAGGCATTTTACAAATAACAGGACAATCAATATCATCAGGAGAATCAAACACACGAGGGTAACGAATAGAAGCTAATTGTAAAATATCATAATAGTTATGAGTACCTGTTCTTTCTTCAACTTTTAAGAGATTACGACTACCAAAAAGAGGTATATGGAAATCTCTTTCAATCTTATCAGCTCCACAATAAACATAAAAAGAACGGTTAGGAACAAAGATACAATTCAATGAACGAAGTTTGTCTTGGACAGAGTAAATGTCAGAATACTTTTTCAGAGTAATGGTGTGATCAATAAGTCTTGAATAATGATTATAAGGTTCTTCTCGCCCCTCTTCTATAACAATAAGTGTTTCATAACCAACACGTTTCGCTCCATCTAAAACATCTAAAGCAGAATGAGAACCTAAAACGCCAATAGTAATAGCTTCCATGTCATAATTGTCAAGTAATTTTTTCTTATCTGTAATCATTGTCCTCAAGATAATAAATGGAAGGGGTAAAAAAAATTTTGTGTCAATAACAAGGAAAAAAGAAAAAAGAAAATGAAAAAAATTCTATTACTTTCTGAATCTAACAATAGCTAGAGCGATAAAGGATAAAGACAATAAAGAAACGAATATTCCACCAAAAGAAAGTTCCAAGGTGTTATCGCCATTATCGTCATCATCACCGTTGGTATCATCGTCAAGATCTTCAGGAATGTTATAGTAGGGATAAAATGTTTTATCATCTTTAGATGTACTCAATTCAAAATATCCATTGAAATAAAGATTCTCAGGAGAATATCGTTC
>CAZEQQ010000384.1:0-3137 GCA_964514425.1 uncultured archaeon | reverse complement strand
CACGTCCTTCAGAAGTAGTAGTTTAAAAATCGACTCTCTTTGAGAACCTATCTTATATTTATAAAAAAACAACATATCAAATATACATTTCAGTGTCATTGGATTTTTTAGTTTTTGTTGAATTATCTCTCATTAAAAAGTGTATGTTGAAATTTATCTCTAATTCTTTTCTTACCCATTGTAAGAAGTAGTTTAATTCGCTATTATCATCGTCATTTGAACGAAGTTCAAGTAACAATTTACCCTCATTATCAATAAATAAATGAAGTTCATTATTCCTTTCATCCTCCCAAGATAATTGGTGAAAAGTTTCTGTTTCTTTTTTGTAAATATAACGGAAGTTATTAAACCATCTTTTTTCAAATATTTGTGCTATCTCACTTCTCTCAAGAGCTGGAATAGTAAAACAAGAAAAGAAATTTGTTTTGGTTTTGGTATCCGAAAGAATTAACGCCTTATCACTGATGAGTTTAGATATTAAATCCTTTGTGTACTTACTACCAAAATGAGTAAGCTCATAATTCCCATTTAAGTCTTTTATGAGTAAATCTCTATCTTGAAGTCTTTTTAATGATTTTGCTAACCTCTGCTGATGTAGAGAGGTTTTCTTTTTAAGACCTGAAAAAGAAAAAGATTTTTGTATATCGACCAATAAGAGTAAAAGTTGAACTTCAGGTAAAGTAAGATAATCAAATTCTAAATTATAAAAATAGTCATCGGGTATGTCCCCTAATAAAGGAAAAACATCATCTATTTTACCATACCAATTATCGTTTAACATAAGTTCACCTTTATATTATTACTATTCTTTATAATAACTTTGGTTGGTTAATTATTTTCTTCAATTTTTATAGTATTGCTTTCTTTTTTGCTCATCTCTTTTACAGATTCGACAGAAGTAGGGTGAAGATACACTTCCCCATCCAAGATTGTATATGGTATGCGCCTTTCATCAATCCATGGAGCTTCAGTTCTATATTCTTTAAACAAATCATTGGAAACAATCATTGAATCTTCTTGTTCTGCTAAACGAAGAATAAACTTATCTCCATCTACCCTTGCAGGTAGCATTTTTATTGCGCCATCCTTTACAAGATTGTCAAGTTTTTTCTGTTCATCAATTTGATAGCGAAGAGCTGCATCAGCAACTGTTATAATTTTTGTAAAATTAGCTTGACTGAGCCTATTAATCATTGCTAAAATATTGGCAATTTTTGGTTTATTGTCCGTAGATTTTTCATCCCATGCAATATTTGAGCCATCTAATATTACCGAACTATAAGAGTAAAATTGCTGATCGAATTTAGTCATTTTCTCACTAAACAAGGCTTTTTTAGAAATATCCTTTATAACATTTCGTGAAAAATAACCAACGCCAGAAAATAACCCTATAAATACTAACATAAGTGTAATGGATGATAAGGACACCTCTTCTTCTAATGGTAAAAATTCTGCTTCATCGTACAGTTCAACAAAAATGGGATAATACCAATTTACACCACTAAGAGTAAACCATTCAATGTATATGATAAACATTATGTATGCTTGATCTGAAGCTTCAAGCACCTCACCAGAGACATAAGATTCACGAAAACCTGGTTCCAATATGAAAGAACTATAATTATTAAATTTTATAAGAGCCTCATCTAAGCAATATATTTCTGGTTTTATGGAAACAAAAGTATTTTCCGTATTTTGTATACGATAATTAACTAAATAAATCTCTCTTACTTGTGCTTCTTCTTGAAAATTCAGATTAGATACAGTAACATATGGTTGTGTAATAATCCGTATTGGATCACTTGAAACAAAATAATAAGTTGGTGGGTCACCATGTTGAACATAATCTATAGTAAATTTCACAATTTGATAAAGTGGTCCTTCTGTTGTAACATTGATTGATCCAGTGTAAATTTGTCCACTTAATAAAGTCAAATTTATTTGTGAGAAATATACTGACATTGAACCAGCTGTACCAGATTTTTCAACACCTGATATTCGCAAATTAAAAACCATGGAATCGCCAATATTAGCAATTCTATATTGTATGACTCTTTCTCTATTTCTTAATGCAAATATTGGGCTATCTTGTGTGTAACCTGGAAAATACATTCGCACTACGCCTTTGGACGGAGTTATTAAGTTAAATGAAACTGCTTTAAAGTAAGTATCTGTGGTGGTACTATTTGCAAGGGCATAAATAGTATAATTTCCTGCTTTTTCTTGTATTAATTGATGCCAATAAAAACGGTAAGAAAAGTATTCTGTTGTATTTACTAATAATTTTTCACTAAAAATCACAATTGATGATTCATCAGAGACGTTGAAGTGAATCTCTGCTTTAGGAATTAAACTTGCATTATTAAGATAATGAAATTTAAAATGAATAAGTAAATCATCCTCACCTCGTACAATATCGGTTTTATTGACATAAACAGAAAAATTAGCGTTTTGTAATTCATTTATTTGTAAATTGTTAGCTATAAAAGAAGAATGAATTGGGCAGTCGTTATCAGAAAACGAAGTTTGAGTCTGAGAACTGGTGAAAATGATTGATAGCACTAATAATAGAAAAAATACTGGAATAAACTCCCTTTTTACTGTATTCATCTCTTTCACCTATTGTTTTGAATGTGTTCTAATACTTCAAAATGTTCATTGATTTTTTTATTAATAAATCTAACTAGTACTGCTATAAAAATGATTGTTTATTTAGAAATGTTCAAAAAGGGGACGATGCGAAAATACCCCTGATTCTGTTGAGAAGCCGTCAAGGACCTTCTGGGCAACATTCATCTATGCGCTTACCCGGTACAAACTGTACCCTATTTAAGCTTGCTCCACAATTATTGACCGTTTCATCGTCACCTATACTCTCCTCAGCAAATTATCTCAAAGTATGTCACCATCTTCTTCATCGCATCATAGTCACTGAATATAGGGCGTTCCGTTTCTGTTTCAAGGGACATGTTCTCACATGGTGAATTTGCATTCACATTGCTTTATTGGAGTCAGGAAGTTCCTCAGCTCGTGCCGAAGTTGCCAAATCGCTTCGTCCTAAACTAATTGTAATGAAAAGAACTAATAAATATAACTATTGACAAGAAAAAATAGCAGAGACCCATTAAAGAGGATAC
>CAZEQQ010000383.1:0-3166 GCA_964514425.1 uncultured archaeon | reverse complement strand
CTAAAAGGCGACCTTCGGAGATAATACCAATATAGTCACAAACCCGTTCAATTTCAGGTAAAATGTGACTACTAATAATAATAGATTTCCCTTCTTTTTTCAAGTCATTGATTAGATCCATTACAAAAACTCTGCCTTGTGGGTCAAGATTAGCAGTAGGTTCATCCAAGATAAGTAGCTCGGGACTATTAATTATTGCACAAGAGAAACCTAAACGTTGACGTTGACCTTGAGAGAGTTTACCAATAATATGATTCTCCATACGACCTAAACCTAAACGGTCCAAAACCTCACGGGCTTTAAGAGAGGCAGCAGTCCTACCAAAACCATTTAAACGAGCCATTAAAGAAGTAAAAGGTAAAACACGCATATCAGCGTAAAAACTGGTGTTTTCAGGCAAATAACCCATTAAACGGTTAACGTGCTTACGGTTTTTCCAAGGATCATAACCAAAAACACGAACTTTACCAGAAGTAGGTTTAATACGTCCAGTTATCATCTTGATAGTAGTAGATTTACCAGCACCATTAGGACCTAATAAGCCAAAAATGACCCCTTTAGGGACCGACATAGATAAACGGTAGACAACCATTCGCGTATCAAAGTTGCGACAAAGTTCTATGGCTTCAACAACAGAATTTTCACTCATTAAAGAACAAAGGTTTTTGGTCTATTTAAATATAAGTAAAGAATGGGAAGATTGTCGACAATGACCAAATGACATTAAAAAGAGTAAAATTATTGTAGAAGCAATTGTAAAATGAAGAAAAAATTGGTAGCGCGAGAAGGATTTGAACCGCTCGATCTCAGGGTTATGAGCCCTGCGGCCTTACCAGGCTAGCCCATCGCGCTTTCTATACATTTTTCTTTGTTATTTTTCTATCGCTTTTCACTTTTTTTAAATATTGTCCTCTCTGTGTGTTTTTCTATTTTTATAATTGGAATCTTTTCTTTAGGTCTATTATATTTATTATTCTATAATGGATATATAATAGAAATAGTGCTGTTGTCATCGTTGGTATTAATACATATAATGACCAGTTTACTGTTAGTGTTTGTTCTATATAGCTTGATATTGTCAGGTCTAGACCTAGACAGATTATCCCTATTCCTAATATTATGTAAGCAGCTATGTTTGCTCCTTTTCTTTTGGTTTTTATTGATAGTAGCACTATTCCTGTTACAATTACTGCTAGTATTACTACTATTGGTACAGCTAGGTCTATCACCCACTCTATTTTCCCATCAAAACTATCTATTAATGCTAAAAAACTAGTTAATGCTAGTACCTCGCCTACTATTATTACTATTGTTTTTTTTGGGTATATTAATGGTATTGAGGTCATTATCCATACCAATATTAGAGCGGCTATGGGATATTTTGCCCACTTTATTGTCCCGTCCGTTATTAGATTAATTATTGTTACTGACACTAATGGTATTAAAAGGCTCATACTCATTATTTCCCATGCTAGTAATCTTTTTCTTTCTTTTGACAGTTTATATACCGATCTTTTTTTTGGTGGTTCTTCTGGGTATTTTTTTTGTCCACTTTTTGATATTTTATCCATTTTTTGTATAGGTGTCTCACATAATGGGCACGTGTCTACACTTTCTTCTACTTCTACTCCGCATTTTGAACAGTATGGCATTTCTATTATCACTCGTTTGTTTCTATTTTTATATTTATTCCATCTTTTCTTAGTTTTCTAAAGAAGTTCTTTTCTACTTCCTTTTCGTTTATTTGTCTCCCGAAACTTAGGTACAGTTTATCTTTATAACTTCCTACTGCACAGTTTGTTTTTGTTACTGGGCTCGGTGCTGGAAAAAATTCGAATCTTTCTATATCCTCCTCTATTTCCTTTGGTACTGTTACTTTTCCTAAATTTGTTACTACTCCTGAATATAAGTATTCTCCTAAATTATTGTATATTGATTTACCAAACATATTTTTTAATACTAACGGTGTTGCTCTTATTGCGGGGTGCAATTCTCCCCTTACATTTCTTGCTATCTGTTGGTTTATATACTTTTCATCTACTTCCATTCTCATATAATGGTGCACTTTTTTCAGTATTTCTTCGAAACTGTAGGTTCCCAGTCTTGTATCAATTCCTGGTGTTACATAGAGAGAGAAATTTCTCATTGTTTTTGTTGGATAAATGTTTCTCAGATTTACTGGTACCATTAATCTTATTGGTTTTCTCATTTTCTTTTGTTTTTTTTCGGGGTAACTCTCTACTATTTGTTGCAAGACATCTATGTATACCGCGGCTAAGTATTCTGTTATTGAGACTTTATGGCTTCTTGCTACTTCTAACACTTTTTCTACAGGTGCGATTCCTGTTATTATATGATATATTCCTGGTTTTTCTAGTTTGTAAGGTAAATGGAATGCTTTTTGTATTTTTTCGGGATTGGGTAGTGTTT
This sequence comes from uncultured archaeon, assembly GCA_964514425.1. GTDB lineage: Archaea > Asgardarchaeota > Heimdallarchaeia > Heimdallarchaeales > Heimdallarchaeaceae > CAZEQQ01. The sequence continues at coordinate 736 of CAZEQQ010000383.1, read as the reverse complement.
TTTTGTAATATTTCTTGAATGCATCTTCATATTCCGTTTCATCTGGTTTTTCTCCCGGTTTCATCACATCTCCCCAATCTTCTATATTTTTTCCTTGCATACTCAAATATTGAGTTACAAGCGTTTTTAGGAATGCCATCCCTCCTGTTCCATCTGTTAGAATATGTGAGTATTCTATTGCTATTCTATTTTGATAAACTTTTACTCTAAATGGAAATTCTCCTTTTTTCTTTACATTCATTCTTGAATTCGGATATTTTGTATCTTTTTCTAAAACGGGTATTTCCTCATTATTATTCCAATAATACCAAAAAAATCCTGGTCTCAAGTTTACTTTATAATACGGAAATCTTTCTATTATTGTTTCTAATGCTTCTTGTAGTATCGACACATTAATTGGTTTTTTTAGGGTTACTGATAGTCTAAATACTGTTGTTATTCTTTTAGATTCTACCATTGAGAACAATGTCGCAGCATTATCGATTCTATACCATTTTTGTTTTTTTCTCTCTTCTTCTTCCATTTTACTATTTCCTATTTCTTTTGAATTTTATTTTTCGTCTATACTTGTAGTTTCCTTGCTTCTTGATAATTTCTTTTAATTTTACATCTTGTATCTATATTATACTTAATATTCTATTTCTTTTCCTTTCTTTAACTGTATCTCAAATATCGCCCCTTTAGGTTTATTATCGGTTATTGTTATTTTCCCTCCATATCTTTTTACTATAGATTC
>CAZEQQ010000382.1:2533-3175 GCA_964514425.1 uncultured archaeon | reverse complement strand
TTTCATAAAATTTGTTTTGAAAAGGCTCATACAATTTAATAAGTCTTTTACCAAAATAAAGTTTACGATAAAATCGGTTAATTGACAAAAATATCTTGACAAAAAAAACTATATATTAAGTAAAAATTGTTTCAGATAGTTATACACCATTATTTACTTCTTCTAATGGGAGTAATTTTATTAAGTTTTCAGTAATTTTCTTTGATTGAGACTTTTTTTCAGATACATTGACTTTAATTGCTTTACAAACACAGTTAGGATGAATAATTGCCTCTATTACATCATCAGAAGCTTTTCTGAGGGCAAAAGGATAGATACTACAAGATAAGGGTTTGAATTCATGAATTTTACAGAGGTTTTTTTCCATTAAAAATGCGCATTCATTAGTAAAAGGCTTTTTTCTAAGGATATAAGCTTTAATGAAATTTCCTTTAACATTTTTACTTGGAATTAAAACAGGAGATAATGATTCTAAAGCTTGAAAAGTTTCTACACCATTTTCGTCCATTCTATCTATATCTTTATCTGTTACAGGAATTTGATTTAGTTTGCAACATAATCCACAGCTAGTACATCTAAAAGAAATGTGATGAAAGATTGTTATTTCATTGTCGCTATTAATATGCGCAAATATTAGGCCTT
>CAZEQQ010000382.1:0-2523 GCA_964514425.1 uncultured archaeon | reverse complement strand
ATGGCTAGAGCTAAAAATACTAATATAAATTGAATTATTGGGACAATTTTTCTTCTATTTTCAACTCACTTCAAGTACCTTTAAGTATATTATAAAGCCAAGGGTTCAAAGATTTTGTTAATTCTTTCATTGCTATATCAGTAACAACATAATTTTCTAAGTCTTCATGAACCTTCCAAAATATAGCATATCCTTTACATTGAGGAAGATAAATGTGTTGAACAGTTACATTTCCCTTTGGGTCTTCAATATTTTCGGATAAAAGAAGAGGTAAGAAACTATCTTTCTTTGTTTCTACAACTTTATTATAAATGTCAAATATTTTTGGAATTAGACTCTTAGGTTGATCTTCATCGAGATATTTACCTAACATCATCCCTTTATCATCTAACAAAAATAAACCATCGAAATCGTGTAATTGCGCAAACTCTTCCAATAGGCTATTTAGTAAACCAAATACAGGAAATATCTGCTTTAGAGAAGAAGACATCGTAATATATAATGAAGGAGGATTAAAGATACTGGTATAGTGTAGATTCATTGGAAATTCCCAATATTTTTGGAATAAGGAATTTATTTTTTCAATATAGGGAGGAATAACAAATTTCAGTTCATATGCTTTATCCATATCATATTTGTGAAAATGTATTGTAAAAGTAGGTTTTTGTCTTAGATATCTGTAGATGGCTAATATTCGCTCTAAATAGTCCAAAGATTCACTAAATGTTTTTAAATCTTGAATGTCAATTACATAGAAAACTATTTTAGCGTTAGAGAAATATGCAGTGGGGTTTTCAACATACATTTTCCTAAAAACTATTTGACCACCCATATCTGTAACTTTTATTGGAATGCCTGCGAGCTTTAAAATATCAGGTTTTGCACCAGTAGTAGGTTCAGTTTTTGTACTAATCGCCTTAAGTACATTGATAATACTTGTTTTTCCAGCTTGAGAGAGTCCAGCAAAAATAATTTTTCCTCCAGAACTTTCTTGCCCAGTAGTATAATCAACAATAATCTTTGCAGCAATAGACCATTTCATTAAAAGAGGTTTAGGGACGGGGATGTTGTCGTGATCCTGAATATTAGTGAGATCGCATATTTTTACAAAACCATGCTGATTAAGTATTTTAGAATATTGTTCACCAATTCCTCTTATGTGAATGAGCGGTAAATCTATCACATGTTTAATGTCTAAATTTGAGTAATTATGAAGGTCTGTTAGTAATTGTTGAATATTGATAGGTATCATAGTCTTCACTATAATTATACTAATAATACTTAGATACCTCAAAGGTAGTATTAAAAAATTATGTATTGGGCAAGATGAAAAAATTCAATCTTGAAAATGTTTAATTAATCACCACAATACACAAAAATTACCAGTGCTAACTTTTATAACAGCTTCTACCTTACAATGCTTATGCTAAATAAAATGAAAATAACGCAACGATATTTTGGTGAATCCTTCTCTCCTACAATTTTCATTTTAATCATCAATTCAGTTGTTTACCTTATAATGACAATAATCAGCTTGGCCATGATTGACAAATTGGAGAGTGTAGTTCAATTAGTTTCTATTCACCCTATGCTTCTCTATTTTTTAGGACAAAACAACTATTTAGTACTTCGAGGTTGGTTTTTCCAATTATTCACGGGTATAATTGTCCATGTCCATCTTATTCACTTCGCTTCTAACTCTGTTTTTCTTCTTACATATGGTTTAAGAGCTGAAGAGAGAATAAGGAATAAAGATTACTTTCTTATCTATCTTCTTTCTGCACTCCTTGGAAATATCCTAACTTTATTACTATATGATGAAATGACTATTTCCGCAGGTGCAAGTGGAGCAATTTTTGGACTCCTAGGAATAGGAATAATTTTAGCAATAGAAGAAGATAGGAGTCGATCAATATGGATTTATCTTGGTATGGGATTCATTTTTTTGATTCTTACTGGAGGATATAATGTTAATCAATTAGCCCATGCATCAGGTTTGGTAATGGGATTGTTTCTTACAAGATATGTATTCAAATATAGAAAAGAGTTAAAAGATGAAAATGAAAGTGTAAAAAATTAATTTAAGTAATCTTCAAGTGTTTGGCATTTTTTTGATTTTTCTTTCCTTGGAGGATTCTTTTCTATTAATTTTTTAGTTGTATCCCAGGAAGTTCTTACAAAGTTTGGGAAGGAATGATGCGTTTTATAATAGTTTTCTAAAAAGGTTCTTGTTTTAGGATCAGAGGGATAACCTGAACCTACCTCATCATTATACTCATTGTTGAGTTCTTCAATTACATTGTCTCTTTCCACTTTTGCAATAATAGAAGCTGCAGAGACAACAGGAAACAGTGCATCAGCTTTATGACGAGCTATAACTTTACTATTTGGAAAAGACTCAGCGAAGAGCTGTCCGAAACGTTCTTCATTAACATCAGCAGCATCAATATAGATTTCATCAGGCATCATAGACAGAGTTTTTAGCAATTTCAACATTAATCTTTGTTCTATAACATTCAAAGA
>CAZEQQ010000381.1:0-3177 GCA_964514425.1 uncultured archaeon | reverse complement strand
TAATGTTGAGATATGTTATGCAACTTAGTGCAAGGATGGTATGATGTCAATGAACGAACAAGTAAATTTCAATTCTCATAATGCTGAGATACGTTATGCAACTAAAAAATGTAAAATAGCAATGAGGAGGGTTGAATAAATTTCAATTCTCATAATGCTGAGATACGTTATGCAACCGTTGCCTTTTAGGGCATTTTTTGGTTATTTCCCGTCTTCTTATTTTCTCTTAGGGGGAATATGACAAAGTTGTCTAGAGCTTTATAAAGATATACCCTTTTCACATTTTCAATTTAAAAAGGTTGACATAAATTTTTATATTCACAATCAGTGCATTTCCCGCTTTCTCCCTCTATATCTGGCATTTCTTCGTTTTTTATTATAGTTTTTATTTCTTTTATAGCTTGTTTCACTTTTGTTTTTTCTTCCTCTTTTATTTCTTCAATAATCTTTTTTCCTTCGGGTATTTTTATTTCCACTTTTTCGATCTTTTCATCAATTGCTAAAATTTCTGCAATTAATTGCATTTTATAATGTTGATTTATTTTTCCTCCTTCAGGTATTTTTTGTTTATATTCTCCCATTATTTTTTCTCCGTTTTTTTCCTCTATGTAGTCAATAAATCCTCCTATTCCCAGTTTTTCATTTTCTACCCACTTTTCTGTTTCTTTTTCTTTCTCTCTTTTTTGTTTCATTTCATGATATTCTCTACCTTTTATCATTTTATAGCTTTCTACTCCTTGATATTTTCTTACTTCTCTAAAGTACACAATTCTTTTACAGTAGAAATATTGTCTTATTAGTTCAAAATTAATCATTCTTATCCCTATAATATTATTACGCCTTTTTTTTCTATTTCTTTCATTCTTTCTTTTGTCATTTTTCCACTCCTTCTTTTCTTTATTTTTGTTTCTCTTTTCTTTGTTTCTTCTTGTTGTTTTTCAATTTCTTCTTTTTCTTCTTCTTCTTCCTCTTCTTCCTCTTCCTCTCCTGCTTCTTTTTTGCTAGTTGTCTGTTTTTTCTCTCTTGTTTCTTCTTTTTTTGTTTTTTTCTTTTCTTTTTTTTCTTTCTTTGGTTCTATTGTTTCTATTACCGTTTTCTTTTTTTGGCATGTTTCACATAGACTTACTGTCAATATTACTGCATTTTGATTTTTAATTGTGTCTTTTATCTCCATCATTAGCATTTCGAATATGTTTTTTGACACATTTCCGAAGTATACCGAATATTGTATCCTTATGAATCCTCTATTTTGGCATATTTTTGCTACTTCTTCTCTTATTTTGTCTTCTACAATATCATAGCACACTATATATTCCATTTACTCTCCCTTCTTTATGTAATACGCAGTATATTTTCCTCCTCTTCTAAAGAACTGACCTGCTTTTCTGATCTGGTCTATAATTATATTATTGTAATTTGTTACTTTTCCTCCATAGTTTCTTTCTTTTTCTCTCATCTCTCCTAATATTACCTCTAAAAACTTCTTTTTTGTTTCTTCTTTCATCATTATTTTTCCATTTTCTTCCTGAAAATCTTCTTCTTTTACTTCTTTTTTCGCAACCATTTTCCATACTATTCTATCTATTATTGGTTGTCTGAACAATTCTATTATGTCTAGTATAAAGGATATTTTTCCAGCTCTATCTGTGTGTAAAAATCCTGCATATGGTTCTAGTCCAGCTATTATTGTTGCTCTATATACTTGCGTTGTTAATATTACGTAACCATAACTTAATAGTGCATTCACTGGATCTTTTGGAGGTCGTCTATTTCTAGTCTCAAATCCTAATCTTTCTTTGAGTAATATTTTCACACAATTATAGTATCTTTTTGTTATTTCTGCTTCTCTTGCAAAAAAATACTCTCTACACTCTTCTATATTTGTGCTTTCACTCTTTAATTCGCCCATTATTTTTTCTATTCTCACCAATTCTTCTTCTACTTCTTCATTTTCTTCTCTTGTTTTTATCAAATCCTTTATTACCCTAATTTTAGACTTTGTTGCAGCTTCTAGCAGTCCTTCCACAAAATCTACTGCTTTTTTCTCATTATATGCTTCCATTTGTGCTCTTCTTACTTTTACTGTCCCATGTGTGATGAAAGGATTAATGCCTGCTAATGCCTCACTCCCACTCATTATTGTTATTGGTATAGCATATTTTGCTGCCAATTCTATTGCTGCAGTGCTTATGCTTGCTGAACTTTCCACTATTATTTGTTCTATTTGTTCTGCTGGTATCAATTCTTCGTAGTATATGTCTTCCTTTGGTATTCCAAATTTAAACAATAAATCCTTTTTTCCTATCTTCGTTCCATGATTTGTTAATACTACTATCACCATTCTTCTCCTCTTATCAGCTCTCTTCCTACTAATTTTGAAATGTCAAAAAAAGTCATAGTTTCACTCTTTTTTATTACTCCTATATTCCCTCTTGTAAAAATGATCAACCCTTTTAATTCATCTACTATTTGTTTCTTTTCTATTTTTGTTCCTCTTGAAATAATGTCATTAAAAGGATTATCAGGGTAAAATTCTTGATGTACAATTTTTTTATCAGGAAACATCTCTTGAAATAAATTCAAATCATAGATTTCTGTTATTTTAACGTTTGAGGGTTCTAACAAGTTTTCTACTTTATCTTCAAATGTTATTCTTTCTAATACGCCTATTTCGTCTATGAATTCTCTTTCATATTTTGTTGCGTCATTTAAATTTTCAAAAGGATATATTATTATCGCTTCATTTAACCCTTGTTCATATATTCTTCTGAACTTGTTTTTTGAATAACTGTATTTACTTATTCCTACTTTCATTGATTCTCCAAATCTCCCAAAGTAAAGATAGAACCGATTAAAACACCTTTCTATATTTTCATACAAATTGCAATGTATTTTATTCGTTGTACATTCTTCTCCATATACCAGTTTTGGAGAATGGAATAAACATTTCATGTATGCTTTACTTTCTTCGTTGTCACATTTTTCGCATGTCTTTCCAAAAGCATTCATTTCCATTCTTTTCAAACAATTTTGACATCTTTTCTCTCCGAATTCAACATTGGTTATTCCTTCAAGATAGAACCTATAATACGACCCATATTCTTTATCTACCAGAACTAAAAATGTTTCATATTCATTTTCATTAACTTTTAGTATGTTGTAAGAATCTACCAAATC
>CAZEQQ010000380.1:0-3180 GCA_964514425.1 uncultured archaeon | reverse complement strand
CACTAAAATTCTTTTTAATTATGACGATTTTTATCGTATTTTAGTTAATCTTCTTGTTAATGCTAGTAAACACAATCCTATTCATACTAAGGTTATAGTTGATGCTGAAATTAGTGAGAACGACTTTGTTTTTTGGGTTCAGGATTGGGGTATAGGTATTAAAGAAGAAGATATTTCTTACATTTTTGAGAGGAAACCTCTTCATACTTTAGACCTTGATAAAAGAAATAATATTGGTCTTGGGCTCTATAGTGCAGCTTTAATTCTTAAACGTAATGGAGGAAAAATGCATTATGAACCTAATCCTGAAGGAGGGTCAATTTTTGTTGTTAGTATCCCTTTGGTAAAAAAATAAAACTATACCTGTTGTTTTGTTTCGTTTCGTTTTATCTCATACAAGGTTAAACACAAAAGAATAGAAGTAAAAAAAAGAAGGAGAGAGGAGATAGGATTAACTTCTTTAGGATGCAGGTTGAGCTATAAATTGGAATTTAACCCATGTATCTAGTTCATTGACATAAAACTCGAAAAAGAATTCTTTAAGTTCTGTTCTAGCATTTTCATTAAATTCAATGATTAATTCGCGTTGTGAGCCTCCTTCCATTACTACACCACCGGTTCCTGGACTGACAGTATAATAAACACCTTGATCTTCTATGTCATTTTGCAGATATGTTCCTCCTGCTAACCAAACTGTTCCAATGTTATCTTCAATTTTGTGGATATGACCAATTTGTGGGTCATCAAACCAGTTAAATCTAATGCGAGTGATAGTTAAAGGATCTAATCTATCGTTTGTTAAAAAAAACTGAAGGTAACCTGGAGCCCCTGGAAATATCCACCATCCAGGTGTTCCATCTGTAGCTGAAGGTGAAAACAAAGATAACATTTTATTCTCAATTTCTATCACTACATTATCGCTTCCTGCATTCATATTTGAGCTATCATCACGAATTATAATTGTTAGAAGATAATAATCGTTGTTAAGATTAAATGTGTTAAATGATACTGTTATTCGATTGTTTTGTTGATCAAAAGATGCTTCAAAATCTTCATTACTTAGGAAGAAGTTAAACACTTGTGCTTGAGTATCGAAGAATCGGAGAATTAAAGAGTCTAAATAAATACCTGATGGGTCAATAACCTCAAAGATTATTTCTACTTTTCCACTTAGGGTTTGATTTTCTTGTGGTTGAATAATAGTAACATTTGGTCCTGTTACATCATCAATATTGAACTGTCTTCCAATTTGATAAATATTTCTTGCTTCATCTGTGGTATAAAGGGTAAAAGTATAAGTTGCTTCTTTCATCTCTGCTGTTGTTGTTTCAGTTAGGACATAATTTGTTGTTTCATTAGTGTTTGAACTTAACACAATATGATAGTAGTTAATCTCTTGACTGGAGAGCAAGAGAGTTTGGTTAATTAATGGAGCTCCTCCATAAGGCTTTTCAAAAAACGCCCATGTTAATTCTAATGCGTCACCTTGTTCAATATCTGTATTGTTTAATTCAAAACTTGTTGTAGTAATTGGATTATTATCAACTCCAAACGTTCTTGTTACTTCTGCTATTTGCCCTAGATAATCTGTTACAAAGAATATCATTTCATAACCATCAGCATCGAACCATTTGGTAGTATCTACCGATTGTGTTATTGGCTGATTTTCAAGAGTTGTTCCATTTGAAGCAGTAAAGTTGTATTGAATACTATTTGTTCTAAATCCTCCTGTTGCCACTGCTTGAGGAGCTATAATTCCACTAGACCAGTTAACTATGCTAGGTGATAAGACAATTAACTCTAAGTCTTGGATTGTATATGTATAACGAAACTTTTCGTTCACAACCATAAAAGTCTCATCATCCAAGTATATTCTGATTCTAAAGATATTTTCTCCTTTTTTCACATAGTCAGAAGAATCAAATTCTACAGCTACATCGAGTCTTGAGCCTACTTCAATTATTAGATCGGTGGTTCCTACTATCTCAGAATCCGCTATTTCCTCACTTGAGTAATTGTCATTACTAATAGTTATCACAATGTTTTGTATGTTTGCTTGAGCTGTTCCTACATTTTGTATACTCATGTATACTACATCAGCAATATCGTCTCCAGAACTATCGAACCATTGTGCAGCTATGATATCTGTTCTTGAATCTCCTTCTAACATCGGTATTGCAATAAAATAGATCATTGAACTAGCCATAACCACCAGTGCTATTAGCAGAACTGTTGCTATCACGGGAGATATAGCTCTCTTCTTTCCACAATTTGTTTTCATAATTTTTCCCCTTAATTTTTATTGACTTACTTTGATATTTTGTATATTTTTTAACTAGGAATAATTTTTATTTAGCTTATATAAATTTAACTTACATACGTTTCAAAATATATTTTAATAGATAAATTGACTTGTTGATGAAAACTTATTTAGAGGTTATTCATGAAAGTACTGTTAACTCGCTGTGGATATCGTTGTGACTTGTGTTTAGCTTATAAAGATAATATCCTTAAAAATGATCAAACTAAGCTTTTAAGTGATAAATGGCACGATATTTTTGGTTTTAGAATTCCTGCAGATCAAATATTTTGTGAAGGTTGTCTTACAACAAAAGATTCCGAGCTTATTCTTATCGATAAATCATGTCCTGTTAGACCTTGTGTATTATCTAAAGGATTAGAGAATTGTGCTTATTGTGAACAATTCATTTGTAGAAAATTGGAAGAAAGAATAGTTGAAGTTGAAGAGTTAGAGCGAAAAATGAAAAGAAAATTAACAAAAGAAGAGTATAAAGTTGCAGTTGAACCTTACGAAAACAAAAAACGTCTAACTTCTTTACGTTTAGGTTAAAGGATTCAACTACCCCTCCTTAAAGGTAAGGGTCTTCTTTTGCGGTTCAGATAGATAGTTTTGTTCAAATTAATAATATTCATTTTATATAGCTCCTTTTTCTTTCTAACGTGGACTCATTTTAATTAGAGTATGATTTCTGAATTTTTTTGAATAGGTCAAAAAAGAATTCAGGTCCTTCTACAATTGTTTCTACTAGCGCTTTTCTACCCATCTTTTGGTCGATTAATGAACACATAATTGCTCCACCGATATACCAGTAACGTTTACCACTCATTACCATTAATTCTAACGCTTCATCAAAATCTTTTTCTGAAAAAGTTTGCTCA
>CAZEQQ010000379.1:0-3180 GCA_964514425.1 uncultured archaeon | reverse complement strand
ACCCTGTTCCTACAACTTCCGCTAATTCGTCCAAAGATAAGGTACCAGGCTCAATGAAAGTGTTTCGCATCCTCACAATAGGTTCATCAAGGAATGTATAAGCTCTAGCATTGCCTGTAGCTTCAACACCCATTTCATGAGCATAAGCACGATTAGTAAGATAACCGTGCATAATGCCGTTTTTAATAATCTCAACACGTTTACCTTTAACACCTTCATCATCATAAGGTAGCCAACCAGCTCCCATCCAGTTAGAACCTTCAATAAAAGGCTGATCAACCAAAGTAATATCATCATGACATACTTTTTGGCCCAATTTACCTTTAGTAAAAGAACCAGCTTGCACTAAATCAGCTTCAGCAGTATGACCAATAGCTTCATGAGCAAGAACACCAACTAATTGAGGATCAAGAAGGATGTTATGAACACCACCTTTGGGTAAAGGAGCATGAACTAAACGAACTGCTTTTTCACAAGCTTCCTTAACTAATGTGTCAGGAGGATGAAGTTCAAAAAATTCAGCACCGCAAGTATGACTCCAAGAAGTATAACCACTAGCCATTTTACCTTGCTCAATAGCAACAGCATAAGCCATAAGGGTAGGCTTCATGTCTTCCCACTCAATTTGAGTACCTTCGCTAGTGAAAATGATTCTTTTATCAATAACATCAGAATAATTGACACTTAAACTCTTAACAAAAGGATAATCACTCTGAATTTTAGAAGCTTCTAAAAGCAGCTTAATTTTTTCATCAACAGAAACGTCAAGAAGAGACTTTTTACGTGGAGACTTAAGAGAATCTTTATGAACATCAACTTCTTTCAATTGAATTTTCTTATCTTTACTTTTAGCAGAGCCATGAGCTAATTTAAAGGCTTTATCTAATGATTCAAGAAGACTCTCTTTGGTAATTATGTTAGTGCTCGTTAACCCCCAACTTCCTTGCACTAAAGTTCGAATACAACACCCTTGACGCGAACCAGTTAAACTGTTAAGTTCACCGTCCATCAACTCCAAAGATGCAGCATACTTATCTTGGAACCGAATATCAACATATTCTGCTCCTTTTTTCTCACCTTCGGTGATAACATCTAATAATAAATCTTTGACCAAATAATTCACCTAAATTATTAACAATAGTAATTCATGCTACCGAATTACAATTTGTAATTTGCTTGTATAGAGAGTTAATGTATTTTAATATATCCATTTAACGTTCGTAATTACAGCAAAAGTACCATAAGTGGTCACTCTACATAACTCTAATGAAAAAAAGTGACCAGTAAATGACCAAAAGAGAATGAGGAAAATGTTGAAATTAATGAAAATAAGAAAGAAAAGAAAAGAAAAGAAAAATAAGGAAGAAAAAGAAAACCTAACCACCAGGAGATCCGTGAGCGATAGCATCATCCCAAAGCCAATCATACATATCTTTCTCTGTCAAAGTCTCTTTTTCGACAATATTCTTATAGATTTTTTGAAGAAGTGCATGATGTCTAAGTTCATCAGCATAGATTGCTTGAATAATAGTTTTAGCTTTTTCATCAGTTAGTTTATCCAATAACTGCTTGTAGGTTTCAATGGCTTTCGCTTCTAAATCAATATGCTTTTTGATATTTTCAGCAATCTCAGAAGCTTTTGCCTCTTCAACAAAAGGAGTGGATTTGCTGTAAATAGCTTTAAGAGCAGTAAGAAGAGAACGATGCTTTGTAGAATCTATAGAAATAGCAGCTATTAATTCTCTTACAACAGGATTATCAATAGTCTTAACTATTTCAGTAGACATACGTATAATTTCTGCTTCTAATTCAATCTGTTCATCACAAAAGGAAACTAATTCTTTGTTATCCATTGTAAAGTTCACCAAAATGGTAAATAACATTGTAGTTTTTAACTGATTCGCAACGACAAATTATAACAAAGAAGGGGATTATTTTCCAGTGTCAATTAGCCCTCTCTCACATAAATGGCCATCATTCACTTTCAGCATAATGAGAGTTTTTTTTCTAAAACTATTTGAGCAGAAATAGGCAAAAGATTTGATAGAAGAGAAACTGAAATACTTAATAGTTTAACAATAATCACATTAAAGAGGGTGTTGTGATAGATCGAGCCTACTTAAAGTGATAGATACGCTTTTATAAGTGTATAACTACATCTTAGTGAAAAAGATGCTAGTATCAGAAGAACATAAGAGAATATTTACTCAAACTTTATGAAGCCTTATTACTTGACGATGAGTTGAGAAATAAGTTTATCTCTATTTTAAATCGTGATTATGTAAAAAAAGATGAACTAATTTCAATTTTAAAGGAATTACAACTACAAAGAGAAGAATCTAATAAACGTTTTGAAAATATGGAAAAACGCTTTGATAAAGTATTGGAAAAATTGGATGAATTGTCACAAGTGCTAGAAAATCGCTCATAAACATCAAAATAGTATATTTATGTTGTGACAGAATTCTACATTATATCATTGTAACGGATAGCATAAAGCTAAAAGGTTGTTTGCTATACTTCGAAAGTAAGTAAATGTTCAGAAATGGCTTTTTACTATTACCATAAATGCTTTAATCATTTTAAGATTAGGAAGAATGTTCTACTTGTACAGAAAAAGAGGAAGATAAAATACCAGCTCTTTCTGTCCATCCACGACCTAAAAGAATATCGAAGGTAGAACCAGGAATGAAGGTAGAATTGATAACAGCAGAAAAAGTATATAATCCAGGGATAGCAGAAAAACTAATTATTTCGTGATTAAGTTCATTTGAAATCCAAATGGGTGAGGAGGATTCAATAATAGAAACATTGTAAAAATATTGTGGTTGATCAATTCTACCATCTTGATTAAAGTCAAAAAGCAAGATATTTATACGAGTTATAGGATAGATAAAGTCCGTTGAGATATGAAGACTTCCTATAGAATGATTAACAACAATGTTGTGGTAATCCAAAGAGATAAAGAAAGAAAGGACAAAAGTGCCATTTGAATATAAATTACAGTCACTAATCGTAAAGTTTTGTTCAATGGACGAATTCAAACCAAAAAGAGAAGATGAATCACAACTTGAAGGTAAAATGTAAGGAGTTAAGTTAAAGAAAACAACTGTGTCATATGGAATAATAACTAAAGCAAATAAAAGGAAGAACTTGAGATAGTTGAAAAATTTTCTTTGA
>CAZEQQ010000378.1:0-3187 GCA_964514425.1 uncultured archaeon | reverse complement strand
TTGAAGAGTTGTCACTATACAGAGATTTTGGGTCGATAGAGAAACTAAAATGAGCTATATAGCTCGTTTTTTCTTCCATTGTTTATATTCCTTTATGAGTTCCTTCTCAAATTTTTCTTTCCTTTTTTGGAACACTTCTTCATCATAACTCTCCCCTGAAATGTGTGAATATCGCTTTAAAATGAACAAATTGTGATAAAGAGAAAAGGATTCATTGGAATTTTGAGATAAATAATTAAAGTATTCTTCCAATTCTTCAGTTGAAAGATCTAAATTTTCTTGAAAAACTTTCGCAAGTTTTTTATGCGATTCTATGATTTCTTGTTCTTGGAGAGGAGTAATAATCGATGCCAGTATAAATGTTAAATGTAAAGTTGTGTCTAAGTCTTCTATACCCTCACAACTTTTCATTTTCGACCTATATGACTTTAACAATATTTTTTTGTCAATTTTTAATAATTCAGAAAATTTTGTTATTATACCATCAGGTTTTCCTAAATCCCCATTTTCAAATATATCTGTCATCAATAGAACTAACTTATTAATAATTTTGCTTACGCCTACAATTTTTACTTTTTTACTTCCTCCACGTGATAATATGTTATTAGGCTTAGTAAAAAATTGTTGATGTAAAATAGATTCAACAACCTTGTATGAAGTGGTGTTTTTTATACTCACACCTAAAGCTAACGGTAATAATCTATAAATATTATCATAGTCTTAATCGGACTATACAAACAGCTTTAGTAAAACTAACTTTAATGTAAAGAAATAAAATAAAAAAAGGGGAAAAAAGAGTATTCTGATTACATAGAATCAAATAACTCTTTGGAGTGATATACACCTTCTCCATGTACAGTATAACTAATAAGAACTTCTTGACCTGGCTCAACAATACCGATGTTCCATGCCCTGACACGACCTTCATCAGTTTCTTCAAGTATTTCAGATTCAAAGGTCTTATCTTCTTCAGTTAGTCTAAATGCTTCTGGTACAAAATCTCTTAGAGTTACATCTTCTATAGGTGTATTACCTCTGTTGATAAAGAGTATTTCGATTGTATAATCATCTTTAGTTTTGAGAGGAATAACATCTTTAGACCATGAAACTTTTCTTCTTAAGTGAGCAATAGTAATTTCGAATATATCGTCTTCAATTGGAATGTCTAGAAGAGGAGCGGGTTCAGAGAGTAAAGCATTAGCAACAGGTTCAGTTTCAAATTTAAAGTCAGCAGGAGGTTTATTTAATATTGGGGTATATTTCAACAATATTTCTGTTTCAGGTTCAACTTTTTCATTGATTTTACAGATTAATTGACGTTTTTCTGAAGAGTCAGCATCAGGCTCAATACTCACTTCATAACTACCTTTCTTTAGAGCTGTCTCTTTGTCTCCTTTTTTAATGAAGACTTGGACTTTCTCAGGTTCTTCTAACTTGAAATATTCAGGTAGTTCATCAATTATTGTCAATTCTGAAAATTCTACTGAACCATCGTTAGAAACAGTTGTAGTGACATCAAAAGGAGTTTCTCTGAATGAGGAAAATTCTGTTCGAGAATAGTGTTTTTTACCTTTACCATAAGCAACAGCAAGTTCTGTTTCGGGTATTTCTAAATCACCAGAAACTTGAGCTATCTTTTCAGGTTTAACTGTATATTCTACATGTTTTTTGAAGAGGGGAAGTGCTTCAGATTCTTTTTCCCAAACTTCACTGTACCATTTTTCACCGCTAGGGATTATAACTTCGTCTTCAGCAAAAGTTTGTGAGAGATATGTTCCTTCATCATCATAGACCTTTAGAATTTTAAGCTCAATTGGAAATTCAGAACGATTCTCAAACGTTAATTTGTTTTCCCAATTATCAGGCGCATCTTCTTTTTCATCTGATTCAACATAAGTTTTACACCTTACATAACCGTCAGCTGCTTTGATAACTACTTTAGTAGATCCTCTACCTTCACCAGAGTAGGTAATAAAGATATCTCCTGTTGGACGTTTGTCAATTGTATCGACTAACATTTTACCAGAGAGAGTACATTCAGCTTCATTTCCATCATCTACGGAATCTATTGTCCAAATCAACTTATTGTCGGAAATTTGAGCTTTACCATCGGAAGCATTGGAAACTTTCATATTAGAAAAGCCTTCAGGGAGCATTTTCTGAATTTCAACTTTGTCTAATGTTCGATTGAAAGCTAACTTTAAGGTTACCTCAATCTCAGCTTCTTTGTTGTAGACTAATACAGTTGAAGCTTCATCTCCATCTGCTGCGGTGTTAATAACTTCTTCAATTGTAAAAGGTAATTCAGATTCGTCAGCTTCGTCAAGAGTGTATTGTTTTTCCCAACTTTCTTGAGGATCTAACTCATAAATTTCTAAATCTTCTTCTAAACCTTCAATACCTTCAATATTTTCAAAAATGACATCAACATCAAATATTTTATCTTCCTCTCCTAAGTTGATGACACCGATATAACCTTCTTTTTGTAATTCCAAGACTTTACCTGTTCGGTCCATTTTACCTTTTAAGGTTTCAACAACCTTTAGTAAAAGAGCATCTTCACTAGCTTCTTTTGCATATGTAGGGCTAGTTTGGTGGTCTTGGTTAATTCGTTCTTCTTGTTTTTGTTCTTCATCTTCGTCTTTCTTTTTTCGACCAAACATATTAAATCACCTTTGATTTATACAGATAGAATTTATAGGTAGAATAAAAAAGTTTCTAAAATACCAAAATATATTAAACAATGTAAAAAAGATATAATCATAAGATATACGTAACATATCTCTAATAGCCTAATTACATTATAGTAAGAATAGATAAATCAACTATAAAAGGTTAAAAAGAGGGAAAATTAAAAATAGTGTTGAAATTTTTCAAGTTAAGGATCTTTCTGTAAGGGACGACGTTCAGGGATCATTTTTATTGGTTTTGACATATCAAATTTTGGGTCAAAATAGAGTGCACAATAGCAATGACCAAATTCTTGTATATCTGGTTCAGCATAGTCACAAGGACAAAGAATGTCTCTGTCTTGATTTCTTTCTCCTGTAGTATCACGACAAGGACAATTAAAATAACCAATAGAATTAAAGTAGTCACGTAAACCTTCAATAAGCATAGTTAAAGTTCCATCATGATTAGGATGTAACTTCCAACCACGTTTCTCACCTACCATTTTAACATATTT
>CAZEQQ010000377.1:0-3220 GCA_964514425.1 uncultured archaeon | reverse complement strand
GATTTCTTCCTCTAGAAACATATGAGAATTTTTGAAGAAGAAAGTGGAGTTTACTGGAAGATGCACCACAAAACATACTTTCCATTTATGACCTTCCCCTGCTTTTTAGGAGGTGATATCTCGTAAAGTTTTTGCTTCTCGTATTAAGAGAGATAAATTTTTAAGACTTATCTTTGAACTGTCTTCAATGGATGCTATATCTCATGCAAGTGTTTCTGTGCTTATCGCTTTTATTTTCATACAGTTCTATACTGTTCCATTCTTTTTAGTTCTTTTAGTGACCTTTTTTTGGGGTGTTTTCCTTGACTATGATCACTTCTTCCATTATCAAAGAAAGTATCCTGGAACACAGCCTTGGAATATCCCTAAAATGATCAAGATTTATTTTCAAACACTCAAAGAACGAGATGAACACATTTACCATACATGGTTGCACGAACCTTTTGGATTAGTAGTTATCAGTGCTTTTACTGTTGCTCTCTTCGTCGGCACAAATTTTTACCCAGAACTTACAATATTAGCTTTATCCTGCCTTTTTACTCACTTCATAATTGATTTATTATCCGGAAAAATGAAACCTTTAGCACCATTTTCAGAAAAATATACACTAGAACTTAAAATCCTTCCACCTAATCATTTTACTGCAGCATCTATATCTTTGATAACCTTTTTGAGCGCTGTTTTTATTACAATAACCTTTTTTTAAAACATTGAGTTGTTAAAATAAATCCGTAAAAATAATTAAGTAACTAAATTTTCTACATCTCCTTGAGATTGCATAGGTTGATTTTCATAAATAATGCCGATTTTAGACTTAAGATAGCAAATTTTATAAAGAAAATCTATTATGAAAAATAAAGGAAATCATAGCGTTTTCTTCTCAAATTTGAATGCACTTATGTCGCATTTTAGGTTCTATAATTCAAAGGGTTCATAATGCAAAAGAAAATAGTAAATTCTCTTGATATTCTTCATGTTTGGGCAATTGCTGATACTTCTAAGGTATTGTGCAATGAAATGGTCAAAAAAGGTTATAATACTAAAGTTATGATTCGCAAGGATTTAGACATTATTAAGTTTGGAGAATTTAAGAAAGATCAAACGATTTATACTAGCTTGCCTTCATCAAAATGGTTTCTTTTAAAGCTGTTATATTTTATTAAGAAAAAAAATGTTAAGATAGTACATTTACATGTAGTTTATAGACTTGCAAGATGGATAAAGAAAATTAATCCTGATGTAAAATTAATATTACACTTACATGGTTCAGATATACGAGGTAAATGGTCAGAATTGTCAGAATACCTTACTAGATATTCAGACAAAATTGTAGTTTCAACTCCAGATTTATTAATTGGAGCACCTCAAGGCGTTGATTATATTCCAAATCCTATCAACAGAGAATTATTTGATAGTTTGGAAAAACAACCTGAAAACAAGAAAGGACTTTTTATGAAACTTTTATATAATCAAGAAAAAGCGCTATCTTTAGCTTTTCAATGTCAAGAGAAGTATAATATTGACTTAACGATTTTAGATAGAGATAAGAACGAAATAATTACCTACTTGGAGTTTCCTTCCTTTATTAACCAGTTTACTTATTTTATTGATATCAAACAAGGTTATACCAAAGACACAAATTATATTCTAGATGATTGGTCAGTAACTGCTTTACAATTTTTGTATCTAAAAAAATATGTTATTCGATATGAGGATGGAGATTTTGTTGTGTATCATAATCATATAGATTTTGTTCAAATATTTGATGAAATTATAACAAAATGGCAAAGAATTTATGAAGATTTGGGGCTTTAAAGATGAAAATGAATAAAGAAGTGCTGAAGGAATTTAAACAAATAATAAGCTATCTTGAAAGAAAAGACATACCCTATTTTGTTGATTGTGGAACTCTATTAGCCATAATAAGACAAAAGGAACTTTACCCCCATGAACTCGATAAAGATATAGATTTTGCTGTCTTAGAAAATAATAGTAAAATTAAAAAAAATTACTTCCCATCCTTTTCAGTTACCAAGACTTTTAACACAACTACATTAAAGAGTAAAAGTGGAAATATTTTCAGTTTTTGTCATTTTAAAAAAACTAGACATAATTATTATTTACACGTTTCTTATCCGGATTATAAACAGAACAGTATTAAATTTACTTTAATCTTTTTCTTTAAATTTTTCTTCTGTTCGTCTTTAACAGAATTTATCGATCAAAGAAAAAATAGAAGAGCTTTTTCTCCTTTACTTTTTCTTAAGAAGGTTTCGCTCCACTTTCCTGAAAGTTTAACCTTATTTTTTGATCGTGTTCTTTCAATCTTTATTACTCCTCTCTTCTATTATATTCCTAACAAATATACTGAAACCACTTATTGTAGTGAGTTCGGTATAAGATTTAAAATACCTTTATTGGCTGAAGAATATCTTACATATCACTATGGAGCAGATTGGAAGATAGTTAAGAAAAATTGGAACTGGTTGAAAGATGATAAAGCCTTTAAGTGATACTTATCTTCGTTTTTTGCGGAATTCTGCTTAAATAAACAATATTTTGCATAACAACAAATAATTTCAGTCAGTAGAGTTTTTGCTTTATTTTTTCTTAACTATTGTTTCATACAAATCCAAAAATTCGTCAATTAAGCTTTGATTTCTCTCTTTTTCAGTTTTTACTGACACTGGATGGTGTATATAGTAATCATCAGTTACTATTTTGCATCCCATCGATAAAGCTTCTTTGGCGGTTTTACTTAAAATATCTTTGTTTGTTAGATTTCCTTTAAAATCTAGATAATATTCATATTTAGCAAATATTTCAGGTAATTTAGCGTGTTCAATTCTCTCGTTTTTAGTATCTATTATATCTAACATTAAGCTATTTTCTTGAGCGAATTGCTCCGCTTTTTCTTTAGTGTTGTCAAATAATCTATGAGTAAAATGTAATACTTTACTTTGGCGTTCAAAATTATATTTCTCCCTATCAAATAGTTCAATATCTATTGGGTTCTCGATATATTTAGTATTCTTGTAATTTATATCTTTTGTAGAAACAATAATGATATTTGCAAATTTATCAATAGTATCAAGTAATTCTTCTTTTCCTCTAATATCAGTTCCATGAGCATGATAGATAATTTTAGAACCACTATTTTTTGTTAAATAACACAGTTTTTTTAGAAAACCTATATTTGTCCAATAATGCACATGTATAA
>CAZEQQ010000376.1:741-3233 GCA_964514425.1 uncultured archaeon | reverse complement strand
CCACACGTGTGTTGTTGACTAACGGTTATTTCTGCTCCTGCTACTTCAATAATTGTTTCACAATCTAACCAGACATCTGGTGTTATATTACTTATGACATTCTTTGGTGGTTCATCAATTTCTAATGGCTTCAGTTGTGAATACAAAGTACTCAAATCTGTGTCACTAAAACCTGTCGCTACTTTTGTAAAAGTTTTGAAATTCTCTTCTTCTTCATCATAGCATCCAAGAAGGAATGATCCATACTTTCCTGTTCGTTTACCTTTACCATAATAAGCACCAAGAATAAGTAAATCAAAAGAATCAGACAAGTTATCCTTGTAATCTTCTTTGTATTTCACCCAGTTCCACCCTCTAGCTCCAGCTTGATAATGTGAACCACTACCAATTTTTTTACCCATTAGCCCTTCATTACTCTCTTCTAAAGCACGATTAAAGAAATCTTCAATATCATCTATAGTTTTTGCTTCTTTAAAGTGAGAAAAAGCTATAAACGGAGTTGATTTTATGATTGTTTCTAAAATCTTCCTTCTCTCTAATAAGTCTTTGAATAAGATTTGTTCACCACTATAATAAAGAATATCAAATAAAAACACTTTCACAGGTATTTCTTTAGACTTTTCTCCAATGTCATGTTTTCTCTTCCTTTGGGAAACTTGTTGAAATGGAAGTATTCTGTCATTTACAGTATCTATAGCTACTATCTCTCCTTCAATAATGAACTCATCAACTTGCGCTGAATCTTTAATGTATTCTATTACATCAGGAAATTGGTGAGTTATGTTTTCTGGTCTTCTGGAAAATAATTTAACTTCACCGTTTTTATAGTGGATTTGTACTCTTAATCCATCATATTTATATTCAAGAGCACAATGATTAGAAAATTTATCCATCATCTCTTCAGCACTAGAAACTCTTTGTGCTAACATAACTTTAACAGGGCTAAAAACATTCACTCGAATGTCCTTTACTGCATCGATTCCTCCAGTGTAAAGTTGTTCAGCAACAAATCCTATATCTGAACAAAGATTATAAGCAGTTTCAATTTCCTCTTTTCTCTCCCTTGATCCTGTTTTCGCCAAAGAGAGAGCTTCAATTAATAATTGTATTGCAACTCCCAATCTTAGATTCCCTAAAACAATCTTAAGAAAATATTTTGCTTCTAAAGGTGAAAGTCTTGACAATTCTCCCGATAAAATACGTATTTTCTTATCACTTGAACCATCGCCTGTAGTTTTAGCAATTGTATTAAGTAAATTCCAAATATCTATAACAGAGGGTTCATATTTTACTGAAGAAGTAGTAAAAGCTAAAAGACTCGATTGAGTTTTTTTACTCAAAAAATGCTTTGCTGTTTGTCCTAAATCTCCAATTTTATTCATCATATCTTGTATTGACTTTTCATTCTTTCCTGTTGCCATAGCTAAAGATTTTATTGCCATCTTTTCAGCAACCATGAATTCTACGCCCTCAAATTCAGGATATAATTTCCCAATTGTCAAATAAGCAATTTTTGCTATTTCTTCCTCTTTTGCAGTTTGAAGTGTTTCAGCTAAGATATCTACCATTAGCAACTTTTTTGTTGTACCTTCCAGTTTTTCGTAGCATATACAGAGTTCATAGAATTTCATATCTTTCCCACTTTATTTCTTCTTTTTCAACTCGTCTAAGATTTTATCTAATCTCGTAACTAACTGATCTGTTAAATAGTCAACACTTATTCTTAATTGTTTTATTTCTTCTTCTAAGCTAGAATCACCTTTTTGAATTATTTGACGTTCTTTAGAAATCATTTGAGGACGAGAAATATCTTGTTTTTCTGTAGTTTTTGTTTTCTCATGAATAAATTTTGTTTCTTTCGCAGTTATTGGTTGGTATGGTTTTTCTATTTGTACTTTCTTTGCTGGCATTTCTAATTTTGAAGTCTTATGCATTTCCTGTTTTTCTTTTTTAGGATCTAAATCACTCTCTTCTACTGGATTTTTTCTCACCAATATGTTTTCTAGTTGTCTAGCAACTTTAGCATAATCTACTCCTTTTTGTCTGGCCATATCAGTAAGAAGAATTTCCTTGTATCCTTGATCATCGATACCCAATGCTTCTATCTCTTCTTCTAACTCTTTAATAATTACAACATCTTCGTAAAGTTTATCACTTTGAGAAAGAGTAGATAAGTCAATAGAATTTACAGCTTTTATTACGCTTTCTGCTGTTGTATCTTTTCTCTTCTCTATTTGATTTGAACTAATTGAGGGTGTTTGCGTAGTTTTAGAACTTGTAGGAGTTGCATCGGGTTTAGATTGTTCCATTTTTTGATCTTTTTCTTTATTCTTTACTATTTCTGAAAACCAATTTATGAGATTTAAGAAAAGACCACGATTTTCTCTTGCTGAGATACCTGCACCAACATCAGAGAACATAAGATAAGAACCAGAAACAAACACATTTCCTTTTCCATATTTAGCAACTGCCATAACAGGAGCACTGGGAGG
>CAZEQQ010000376.1:0-731 GCA_964514425.1 uncultured archaeon | reverse complement strand
GAGGTTCACTCGATTGACTTGTCCGAGCAAGTTCAAAAACCTTTGAACCAATATGAAGACTACATCCCGAAGTGAGAGTTACTTCTTTTATTTGTTCTGTTATTGGATGTTTATAAAACTTAGTTATGACAGGATTATTTTTTGACCCAAAATCATAACTTTTTGTGTCTAATACTTGGTTGGAAACAATCTCAATTTCAAAGTTCTTAAGTAATGAATTAAGATTGGTATTTAACCCTCCATCTCCACCAGCATTAGCAAAGACTGCGATATTTCCTCCTTCTTCAACATAGCGAAGAATTGCTTTTATTTCGTGAGCATAAAGTTTAGACCCATCAGGACAAAGGAACACAAACAAATCAGCTTCTTGTATCGATGAATATCTGATAGGAAAACTATCTAAAACCGCTACTTTGTAGTTAGAATCTTGAAGTAGACTACTTACCATTAGAAAGTTACTAAAAATTTTACCCCTTTCTTTTTGAGTTTCATCAAATAAAACTTTCATATATACTCAATGATATTTGTCGCAATGTAATTAAAAAT
Source organism: uncultured archaeon (assembly GCA_964514425.1). Classification (GTDB taxonomy): domain Archaea; phylum Asgardarchaeota; class Heimdallarchaeia; order Heimdallarchaeales; family Heimdallarchaeaceae; genus CAZEQQ01. The sequence goes on along the minus strand of CAZEQQ010000376.1, from coordinate 185 downwards.
TTCCGATAGACTTAGTGATGAACAAAATTTTATTAGGAATATTTTAAAACTAGATTGAACACACTAACCTAATGAGCCATATCATTCACACTCAGTGTAAGAATTGTAATGCACCATTGGATATCAATCCTGAAGATGCAATTTTGAATTGTAGGAACTGTGGACAAGCTCTATTAGCTGATGGT
>CAZEQQ010000375.1:0-3240 GCA_964514425.1 uncultured archaeon | reverse complement strand
TCGTGAGCATGTCACAATTTCAAGGAAAATTTGGTGGTAGATCACAAACTCAAGAATTAGCACCGTTACAATTCTTTGGTGACTATTTCTATAAAATATTAGACCCACAGAAATTTGCTTTTGAAATAGCAGGAAATAGGAATATCTTCGATACAAACTCTTTCAATGAATTCTTCCGTAATTTCTTAGTTCAAGAAGTTATGAGTGTTTTATCTAAACGTAGCATAGTTGATGTCCTTTCTGATTTAGATGCAACAAGTAAAAATGTTAATTCTGTTGTAGCTAAAGATATGGAAAATATCGGAATTAACCTTGTAAACCTTAAATTTGGTGGAATAGATACCACTCCCGAATATAGAGACCGTTTATTTTGGATGCGCGCTGGTGTTTCAGCTAATGATGTCCAAAAATATTCTGGAATGGCTCAAGTAGCAGAAAAATTGCCCGAAGGAGGAGGTTCAGGTTTTGGTGTTGGTGCTGTGATGATGAATAACATGTTTTCACAACAAAACCTCCAAAAAGCAGATGAAATTAAGAAAACACATAAAGTAGAAGAATCCTTCCTTACTTGTAATCAATGTAAAGGAAAATTCTCTCCTGCTGCTAAGTTCTGTCCACACTGTGGTGATCCAACAGATGATGAGAAAAAGAAAGCTCACAGTAAGTTTTGCGTGAATTGTGGGTCTGAAAACTCTGATACCAGCAAATTCTGTGGTAGTTGTGGAACAAAACTAACATAAATCTCTTTTTCTTTTCTTATTATTTTTTCACGTATTTGTGGTAAATTTTTCTTCAAAGATTTTTTCTTTGATATTCCATTATTCTATTATTATCGTTTTCAAAGTGAGATATACATAAATAATTGATAGTAGATTTTACTTTATGCAATTATCATTAGTTATTGGAATTTTTTTACTATTAACATCGTTAATAGGTTTTTTGATAGTATTAACAGCAAAAAAACTTGATTTAGGTGAAAGAATTTTTCGTCGTCCACGAATAGCAACTAGATTTGTTCCACAAAAAGATAAAAAAAGTAAGCAACAAAAAAAAGAACCTTTACCCTCTATAAGTAAAGAAAAGGCAAATAAAGCGGATGAAGGGGAATATTCTGGAATAGCATTTGATAGAAGTGTTTCAGAAAAAAGTGATGATGAACAGATGCAACCACCAAAATCAAAGCAAGAGAGAACAAAGACCGAGCCCATTTATGAAGAAAAGGGTGAAAATGTTTATACAAGAGATATCGAAATACGAATCCCTTATAATCTTTGTTTAAATGAAGTTTTTCTTCTAAAAGTAACATTAAAAACAGATTCATTAAGTAATGAAGATACAATTTTAGAATACATAAAAATTGATGAAAAAGAAGCAAAAAAGTTTGCATTAAATGATAAGAAACTAGGAACCCATATTACTTCTGCTACCACTGCTATTAACGGAATTAAAGAAGGTATTATTCTTGTTCGCCCTATTGCTATTGGTGACTTTGCAACAATCAATCCTAAAGAAAGATATATGTTCTTTAAAGCTCAAGAAGAGGAAATAGAAGTTGAATTTTTCATTACACCTGTTCAATGGAGGCAAAAACTTATTCGCGTAATACGAGTTGAATTCGAGCAAGAATATCGAACAATAAAAACTGTAGATGTTCCTGTAAAAGTATTCAAAAATAAATATGAAGCAATATTTGGTTTAAATTTATCAGGGTTCCAAAAGTATGTTTTACTAAGCTATTCCATACTAGGCAGTTTAATGGGCTTGTACAGTACTTTGTCAAATTATCTTGTGTTTCTTCCTCAATTAGGTTTTTGAAACTATCATGAAAATATTTTGTAAAATACTTTAGATTTACATTTTTTTGTTTTCTCCTTAAAATAACCCCATTAATATCACTCTAATGCCCATTTAGACTTTTTGATTGCAAAAAAGAAGATTTTTTTCGATTTTTTACTTTGCCATAGGAAAAATAATTATATAGTAGAAAGGAAAATGTATAGTAGTAAAAACTAGGTGATTAACATGAGTTTTGAAGAGATACTTGGAAATCTTGTACAAGAAGGCGTAATATCTGTAGTTTGGTTAGTTGGCGACGACAATCAAATCCACTATACATATGGAGAATGGGCAGTTGACCCTACACTAGCTTTTCATGCATGGAAAAATCAATCTGGGTCCTATGAACTCGGTGGAATAAAGTTTACAAGCATAGTTATGGATAGTGAAAGATTGATCTCAACCAATATTGCAGGCAATGGACATGTATTGGTAGCTAAATGCCCTAAGTGGCCAGGAGCAGTGGTAACATACTCACCTCCTGCTGTTCAGAAAGAACTAGCATATGCTTCTACGGCTCGTTTAGCAAGCAAAATCGGATAATATATACTTAATGGTGATTTATTGCCATTATCTTTTCTTTCCTCCTCTTTAGATGGCGTAGTGATGACAGTTTTTGTTCACCCTAAATCTTCGCAGAAAAAAATTGTAGTCACTTCAGAAAGTTTTGACATTTATATTTCTGAACCTCCAGATAAAGGAAAAGCTAATAATTCTGTCATTAAAGAGTTAGGAATTTTTTTTTCTTTTCCTTCTAATTCTATAAAAATCATTAAAGGACAAAAAAGTCGAACTAAACTGATATTATTAGAAAAAAAAGAAGAAGAGGCAATAAAGCAAATTTTGAAGAATAAAATAGTTGAATTATAAACTCATTTTTTCTATAGCTCTTAATAATTCATTCCTGTCGCTTATTTTTTTAGTGAGATTCATACTTAGCATATAAAGGTATTTTATATCTTCTTCTGCGTTTTCTAACACCATTTCATCTAAATTAGTAGCTATTTCTTTTGCTTTTTCTTTAAACTCTTCATTTGCATCTAATATTTCTATTTCTAGTAAGTACAAAATAGCTAAATCTATTCCATTTTCTCCTTCAACATCAATAACATCAAAGAAAGTGGAATACTTGTAATCTGTATTCGATACTTCTTTTCTTAATTTTTGAACTGTGCTAACAATCATTTCAGTTTGACCCCATGTAGTTAGTAATTGGGAATGTATCAACAGTTCTTTAATTTGGCTAACCATATCTCCTGATTGTTGTAAGAGTTCGAGATTTCTCTTTCTATATGCTAAATCCGAGTTTCTTCGTGTTTCAAGTTTCTTATATCCTACATAATTAGGAATATTAGACATAAGAATCTTCAAAGCTTCACTTTTGTCGCTTTCAGAAACCAGTTC
>CAZEQQ010000374.1:0-3242 GCA_964514425.1 uncultured archaeon | reverse complement strand
AGAAAATTAGTGTATACTTTCAAAGCACTATAGGTCCCAGTCCTAAACAAGAAAAACTTGTTGTAGGAGCAGATACACCAGTAGGTGATATTAAATATACCGTTGGGCAGATTTTTGGTTTACCACCTGAAGAGTTCCATCTTTCTCATGCCGGTAGAACTTGTGATCCCGACGATACTCTTTCTGACTATGGTGTTGAAGACGGAGATACAATCCTCTTAATTCCTGTTTCAACAGCAGGATAAACACTTTTTTTATTTTGATATCATTTCTGCTAATTGCTGTCTTATTCTTCTCGAACTAATTATTAACCCACTTTTATCATAAACAAATGGTACAACTATTATTAGTAGTTGATCAAAATCCTTTAGTGTCCGTAATTTGTTTATTTCGACAGCTGTAGGGTAGGTTTCTTCTGTTACAACTATTGCTTCTAGTCCTTTCCCATTTAAAGCAGGTCCATATCTGTCTTCTATAGCTATAGTAGCATAATTATTACACCCTCTCCCTTCTAAGAATTCTATTACACCTTTTTTCCTTTCATCGTGGCTTTGCATTAGATAGACATATTTGTCATTTTTTCTCATTTTCTTAGCAAAATCATCGGTTGTTATCCCAACAATTATTCTTTTGGAAAAATTTAAAGCAGTTAAAAGCAAGGCGCGATGTCCATCATGCAAACGATCAAAGGTTCCTCCTAGAATAATCTCGTCTAACAACTCCATAGGTTATTTATAACATACTTCTTTAAAACATTTTCAAGAGTTGCAATAGATTATATTTAGCTTCCTTCAAAAAGCTACTCGGATATTGTGAGGTCATAAGAACTTTATTAGTCCTCTTTTTACGATTACTCTACAGAAAAATCAACTATTTAGTTATGTTCCATAAAGCAAAAAATGTATCAAAAAAGAATATTATTTTGTTTAAAGAAATATGAGTGGTTAAAGTTTTATGATCTTTTTTCTATAGACTTTAAAATTGCATTACCCATATTTAAGAAAGCATCAGCGACATTATCTCCTGTTTTCGCAGAAGTTTCAATGAACCCAATTGCTCCAATCTCATCAGCATATGCTTGACCCTCTTCTGTTGAAACATCTCTTAAATCTTCCATATCGTTTTTGTTTCCGACTACTATTAAAGAAATTCTTGGGCTTTCTGCTTTTGCTTCCTCTACCCACTTTCTCAGATTTTGGAAACTTTGACGTCTTGTAATGTCATATGTTACCAAAGCACCTAAACTTCCTTTATAAAATATATGTCTCATTGAAGCAAATCTTTCTTGTCCTGCAATATCCCAAAGTTGTAAGCAAACTTTAGTGTCATTGATTGTTTCAAATCTTGAATATGGTTCCATTCCTATTGTCATTAAGTAAGCTTTTGCAAATTTATTATGTACAAATCTTTGTACAAGTGAAGTTTTACCAACTGCCCCATCCCCTAATAAAAGAATCTTAAACGTGTATTTGTAACTGCTAGACATTTTTTTACCTACCTAATTTTTTATGACTACTACTTATATTTTTCCTTGTGCTTTACTTTATAAACTTACACATTGCTTTATCTAATATTATTGGTAGAGTTTATTAGTCTTTCTTAGTAGGTAGATAAATATAACAAAATGCATTAATGATTATACTAATCACTTTTAACTAATTTCTTTCCTTTTCAACAATCTCTTTGATTTAACATGTATGTTTTTAGAAATTCTTTCACTAAAACAATATTTTTAATCCCTTTCTTCTCTTTCTCTCTGTCCATCATGTTAGACCCAAATAATATAGATTTCAAAAAATTAGGTTTTCATGCAGGTATTGAAGTTCATCATCAGATAAAATCTGATAGAAAACTCTTCTGTAACTGTCCTGCTGTATTAGAAGACGATCCACATAACTCTGATTATCGCTTCTATCGCTATTTCCGTCCTGTTTTAGGAGAAATGGGTGATTATGACCCTGGAATGTTGGTCGAATTTGAAAAAGGGTACAAAGTGTTCTACAATGCTTGTGAACGCAACACATGTACATATGAATTCGATGAAACTCCACCTTTTCCCCCTGACCCCGAAGCAATAAAAAAAGGCTTTTATCTCTCTTTCTATTTTAATTGCTCAGCTTTAGCTGAAGAAGTAGTTGTTAATCGTAAGCAATACCTTGATGGGAGTATTACAACAGGTTTCCAACGTACCTTCATTATTGGTCGTGATGGATGGGTACCTGTTTTTGGCAAAAAAGTGGGAATTAGTAATGTACATATTGAGGAAGATTCAGCTCGTAGAGTTGATTGGATAGATACTTCCAATAGAACAGTAACTTATAGTCTTGATCGATTGGGCGTTCCTCTCACAGAGGTTATTAGTAGGCATGAAGATGTAGACTCACCAGAAGAATTAATTGAACTAGCTCTTCAAATTGGACGTGTTTTACGTATTAGCCAAATAGGTCGTAGAGGAAAAGGTACTGCAAGACAAGATGTTAATATTTCAATTACAGGAGGGGATAGGGTAGAACTAAAAGGTGTACAAGAGCTTGATATGTTCGACATTATGTGTCGTCATGAAGTTGTACGTCAAGTTGCTCTTCTTGAAATAAAAGACATGATGTTAAACCGTGGCATCAAAAAAGAAGATTTTGAGCATACTTATATTGACATCAGCCACCTTTTCACACTTGAGAATGATGAAAAAGTATACGTCGTACCGTTTCCTAATATGAAAGGTATCTTTGGTGTTGAAGTTCAACCTTGTAAAGATTTTGGGGAAGATATTTTTGAGAAAAGTATGCTTATTACAGGTATTCCTCGTTCTAATCACTATCACAGCGATGAACTAGCTGATGATGCAATAAGAAAGAAATCTTATTTCCCTTCCACTTTTAATCTTACCTTAGACTTACATAATGAAATTTGTTCTACTCTTAACTTAAAAGAAAATGATGCATATGTTTTTGTTCAAGGTCAAGAAAAACAAGTTCTTCATGCTTTAAAGAAAATAGTAGAAAGAGTAAAAATGGGTCTCGAAGGAGTACCTCAAGAAACTCGTCGTTTCCTCCCTTCAGGTAATTCTGAATTTTTACGAGTGATACATGGAAAAGAAAGAATATATCCCGATACAGATACCCCACCCATTGTTATTCCCTTGGAAGATATACAGAAATGGAAAAAAGAAATAGGAAAACGTCCTTGGGAAATTCAAGAAGAACTTTCAACTAAATATGGTTATTCTCAAAAACAAATAGATT
>CAZEQQ010000373.1:0-3252 GCA_964514425.1 uncultured archaeon | reverse complement strand
ATAGTTAATGTAGCAGGAACACTATAGCCTTGTCCCATAATGAATATTTCTACCATTGGGATATCAGTTTCTTTAGTTTTTGTTTTGTTTTTAGTTTTTGTTTTTGACATAATTAACCCTCTAAACCTAATTTTTTAAGGAGACCACGAGGGTCTACATGATGATCTTCAAAATGATTGATCTCGAGAGGTTCACCCATAGCAATAGCCATGAGTTGAGTGAAATAGAAAACAGGTAAAGGTTGTTTATCACCCTTCTCGAATGATGCTTTCTGTTGATGATCGATGTTAAATGCACAAAGAGGACATGCGACAACAATAGCATTAGCTCCACGTTCTTTAGCACCTAAAACTATTTTAGAAATTTGAGTGTCTACCATCTCTTCTTCATTAACGATATGGTAAGATCCACAACAATGTTTGAAGTAAGGACTAAAAATAACTTCAGCACCAAGAGATTCAAGAAGGTCTTCTAAAACAGAAGGCATCTCTTCATCGTCAATTTTAGCTTTTTCAGGGTGAAGAAGCATACAACCATAATAGGGACTAATTTTTAAACCTTCAAGAGGTTTAGTAACATTTTCAGAAATCTTCTCATAACCGACTCTGTCACGAAGGATTTCTAAATAGTGTTTCACCTCAATGATTCGGTCATAACTTTCATTATCATCCTTAAGAAAACTATTAATGGTTTCAAAAGCTTCAGGATCTTTTCGTATTTCATCATTAACAATCTTCAGAGTGCTGTTACACATAGCACAAAGAGTGACGACCTCACGCATAGTTACATGAAGGTCTTTGATGTGTTTATTAGCCCTAGATAGATCTCTAACAGCTGCAATACGTTTCATCAAATTATTTGTTGTCATGGTATGAACAGTACCACAACAATTCCAATTTGGCATTTCAACAAGCTCTGAACCGAGTTTTTTACTTACAGCTAATGCAGATTTCTCAAAACCTTTAGCATTGGTCTTAAGATTACACCCAGGGAAATAGGAATATTGTGTCATTTATAAGTTACCTCTTTTTTAACCTGTCATTTTCCTAAAATTAGCTACTAAAGCAATGTTAGGGAGCTTATCAAGAGTTTCTTTAGGAATCTCGCTTATTTTAATCTTCTCTGGTTCTTCACGTAAGATATACTCACGAACCGCTTCCATTAAAGCTGCAACATCTATTTCTCTTGGACATCTTACAGAGCAAGTGTAACAACTCGCGCAAATCCAATGAGTGTTCGCTTCAATAACTTTCTCTTTCTGTCCCATCTGAATGTAGTGTATAAGCTGGTTAACCGTTTTACTCATTTTATGAGAAAATGCGCAACCTGCAGAACACTTACCACATTGATAACAGGAATAGACATTTTGGCCAGAAATAGACTCAATCTGTTCGATGAAGTCTTTTTCCTCTTTTCCAAATTTAATATACTCATAGCTGGACATTTGTTTTAATCTCCTTTCGAGTTTCGTAAATAATTTGATCGTAAACTAAGGTTACAATTTCGACGAACTTTTTTTGTAAAACTGGAGAAAGTTCTTCACTAAACTCCATAACTGAAGTTATCTCGATGCCAAGAATGATAATATCTTCAGGAATATCAGAATAAACCTTTTTACAAAAAGTTAAAGCTGTAAAAAAGTCCATATTATGATAATCTGAAACATGTAAGGCACTAGCAAAATCTTCAGGTTTAAGTTTAACAACAGAGCCTTCAGAATAAGACCCTGTTTGAATGGAATCAACAATAATAATTTTGTCATAGCCTCTAAATAGTTCAACTAACCCAATACCTCCAACAGAGACATCTTCAATAATGGTGATAGCATCAGAAAGAGGATAACTATTTTTGATAGTATCCACTATCTTGATACCTACGGAATCATCACCAACAATTGGATTACCTAAACCGATTAGAGCTACTTTCATTATCCTCGCCTAACAGTCCTAACTAACTTTTTATCCTTGTCAAATATCTCAACAAGCATAGGCATTTTTCCTGCCATACTATGTGTAGCACAAGCTAAACAAGGGTCATAGGCACGAAAAGCCATTTCTATTTTATTCAATGAATCATCGGTATAAGAACCATTTTTGATCATCTCTTGAGCTGCTTTCTTTACGCTCAAACAAATAGCTGCATTGTTGTTAGTAGTTGCAACAATAATATTAGCTTTAGAGACTCTTCCTTCACTATTTGTTTGATAGTGATGATAGAGCGTTCCTCGAGGAGCTTCAATAACCCCAACACCTTCACCCGTAAAGGCTCGGTTTGAGATAGGCATTCTATAATAGCTAGAATAGAGATCTGGATCTTCAGCAAGCTCTTGCATTCGTTCTCCGCAGTACAATATTTCTACAAGTCGTGCATAGTTGAACCCTAAAGTATGATGAGCAGGTTTACCACCTAAATCTGCGAACATCTTCTTGAAAGCTTCTTGAGCTAATGGGGTCTTAATCTTATCAACAACGTTTAGACGAGCTAAAGAGTTCACACGATAAATGCCCGAATCCATACCATCGACAAGACCTTTCCATCCAATACTTTTAAGGAAAGGAAACTTAAGATATGTCCACGATTCAACATGTTCAGATAAATGTTCTAAATAGTCTTTAGCTTCATATTTGAGCACTTCTTTTCCTGAACTATCAACAACTTTGATTGTGTCACTGTTATAAAAGTCAAGTTCACCCTCTGGACCTACAACAGATTTGTAATAAGTGTTTAATTTGTAACAATCATTATTTATTAAATCCATTAAATTCTTGCTTTTTAGAACCAAGTCATCGAAGACTTGAAGTCCAAGTTGTCCAAATTTAATTGTTTCTTTAGAAATTGATAAAATTTCTTGAGCATCTTCCTTTGTAATTCCTTTGCTTATACCACCAGGAATGGCTGTTACAGGATGTGTTGCTTTAGCACCAATCATAGCTTGAATTTTTTGTGCTAATCCTCTTATTTTAATCGCTTCTTTAGCAACATCAGGAAAAGCTTGATAGATTCCTAGAATGTTGTGCGTACCGGGTGACTTTTTTTCATCTAAGACAAAATCAGGTAAAGCGAAAGCGTAAAAGTGTAAAATGTGACTATGAATATTATGGGCTAAAGCCATAACCTCTCTTAACATTTTAGCAGTTTTTGGCGGATCAACACCATAAATCTGATCAGAAGCTTTTGCAGGAGCTAAATGGTGAGGGATAGGACACACTCCACAAATCCTAGGAGTAATTCTTAGAACTTCTTCAATAGGTC
>CAZEQQ010000372.1:2074-3262 GCA_964514425.1 uncultured archaeon | reverse complement strand
TAGAGGTAATAAAAACGAGCAGGTGCTCAAAAAGAAGTAACCGTTACCAAATTGGTAACAGTTGTAACTTTTTTACTAAGTTTAAATAAGAATTTATGTATAAAGTAATAACTAACTAAGAATAGGTCTGTTAAAAGCTTGCCAGCACTAACTACCCTATTCTTTCTATCCCCTCCAGATCACACACACATTTAGAGAGCACAAATGAGATGAATGCGATGCAGTGATTGTCTTTTAGACGTTGTCTTTTAGACGTGTGGTGTCACATACCCAATTAAGTTGTGAGTTCATACGACTTGAGCACACCTTCGCTTATACTCACTCAAATTTTTTTACCCTGATTCTTCTTTTTTTACTTGAGATCGCATTTTCCAAAAGAGAAATTTTTATTTTTTTAGTTTGAATCTCTGCAGTGACTCTAATTCTATTATTGTTGTCTTTTTATACTCTAAACACTTTAATAATATACTACAGAAGGTTGGGCTTATTGGGCAAAGATGAGTGTTACAGCAATATAAAAAGAAGTTACACCTATTTATATTAAGACCAACTAATTAATAGTGAGTAAGAATGACAATAATCGCTAAAATAGAAGATGAATTGGAGTTATTAGAAAAGATACATAACTGGACTAATTATCGTTCATTTATAATTACTTTTACATATTATCAATTAACGGTTACCGATATGCAATATATTTTTATATTATTATGGTATATGTATTATTGATGACCGATAATCGAAAAACAGGAGAATTAAAATGTCAACAACTGTGAAAATATCAGATAAAACACACATAAAGTTGAAACAAATGCAATTGAACGCCTTACAAGAGGGAAATTCAAAAACTCTTGACGAAGTTATACAAGAATTGATTGCAATATTTGAGAAAAAAGAGATGGAGATGACGTGCTAAATGGCAACAAAGAAACAAGAAAAACGCTGTTTTACTTGCTGGGTAAAGAGGCAAAGGGAGGTAATACACAATTGACAACCGAGATAGTCGAACTTTTCAAGGAAAACTACGAAGGAAAGGATATTGATGTATATGAGATGACAAATAATAGATATGTCCCTCTTAATCAAATTGCCAAAATTGTATATCCAAAGAATCCAAAAAATATATACCGCACAATTGAAAGAAATAAGGCTGAAATTGAAGATTTTATTATAGTCGACAAAATGTCG
>CAZEQQ010000372.1:840-2064 GCA_964514425.1 uncultured archaeon | reverse complement strand
AATTTATCAACTTTCAAGGACTAATTATGTTGCTTATACATGTAAAGACAAAAGAGGGTAAAGAATTTAGAAAATTTGCAGTGAAACATTTAGCAGAATTAATGATCACAGGAACAACTTCGTTACAAGTTATTGAAAATGGCATAATAAACAATTTTGCACTTGTTGAAACACAAGAAAAGATACAAGACCTAGAGAGCACAAACATCTTTTTCACTGAAGAAATAAAGGAATTACAGCGATATGTGCGAGATATAAAAGAAGAACTGCAGGAAACTAAACAAAAACTGAAAGGTTACGGAAACAGAAAAATCAGTGTTTCCGAGTTAGAAGAATTAAGGAAACAAGTAATAGATGTCGCACGTTACTATGCGAAAGTGTTAGCGGAAAGATACACTGTAGAAAAACACTACTACAAGGTTTGGGAAATACTGAAACTTAAAATGATTGAAAGAAAGTTGCTCAAAAGTGTGAGGGATCGTTGCAGCAATTTCAATGTTGAACAATACAACGCAGCTATAGATATTCTCGATTGGGTTAAGAGCGAACTAAGAGTCCGCTCTGGGGTAGCATATTAGGAGTTTTTAGTATGACTTTAGAACTATTGCAATACAAGACACTATCGACTACAAAAGCGATGACATATATTGAAAAGTGTCATCTTTTGAAGTTATGCAAAAAGTATGATATTGATAGTAGAGAAATAGATCCTTCACTGAATTATTGGGAAAATAAATTTTACCTGGAACAATTTATACCTGTAACTTTTATCAAAGAAGAAAGAGAGAATTTAACGGATTTAGTCCGTGAAGAACTAAATTATAACGATAAATTGAGCAATTTAGAACTATTTTTCAAGATTGCCGCTAAAAAAGCTGAATGTAGTTTAGTCAAGTTTTTACTTGCTGAACTTGAGAGAAATGCAGAATTCATTGATGTAAAATTAGAATCTGTTGTTTGGAGTGCATATAATGTTCGTAAAGAGTTAGTTAGTCAATCTAACAAGACTTCATATCATAAGGAGGGAACGAATTGAATAGTGTTAACACTTTTTCCATTAGCAATAGAGGTTTTCTTTTCGAGCATATGCTCAAAATAATAATAAAAAACGCACTAAAATTGATATTTGAAAAAATAACTATGTTATGTGTATTCTATCACGAAAAAAACTTCGCGGAGAATTTGGGGTGTTTATTCAATCGACAGATAGTGAAAAAATGTCTT
>CAZEQQ010000372.1:0-830 GCA_964514425.1 uncultured archaeon | reverse complement strand
TGTCCCTTCTGTCGCAACCACATCGAACTTGAGATATTGGAGGAATTTGTCTTAGAGATAGTGAAAAAATGTCTTGGTAAATCAAATCGAAAGTTCATTCTTTCCCAGGACACCAAAAAATTTTGAGAGTGATCAAATGAAAGTAGTAATGTTTTGTGAACTATGTCAGAGTCACATCTTTACTTCAGAAGTAAAGCAGTGTGATATTTGCAAAAAGAACAGATGTGGAAAACATCGTGAATATGAGTGTTGTAAAACAACTTCAGAAGTATCAGATAAATTAGCGAAACTCTTTGGTTCGATAACAGTTGAGGAGGCAGTTTCATGATTAAAGAAACTTTACCGCTAAAATGCCAAAGAGACGACTGTAGCAATGTCGGTAAGCATTTTCTTACTGTTATCTTTAAAGACACACAGACAACGCTTGTTTGTGATGTTTGTAAGAATGAGTTAATCAAAAAATTGGCTCTATATTCTTTAGATTTCAGCAAGGAGGCGATATCTTGAGTCATCTAGGAATATATTCAACAAAAATCAAGAAAGCAAATGAAGAGATTGCTAAAAGAGCAGTATTTCTTGTGGCTAAAGAATTTAATGCTTTGGTGAAAGATAGCATTAAAGGGTATGGGACAGCAGTATATCAATGTGTCGCGGGATTTAATACTCCAACTATTCCTTATGGAATCGCAGTAAAAATTGCGAGAAATGGTAGTTTGGAGATTATAGGCGATAACTATCGTTCTAAAGATTTTGACAGGGTAAAACAATCTATTGAAGATCGTTACAAATCAATAATTTTTGCGAGTGCTCTATCAAAACTTGGCTATTCA
>CAZEQQ010000371.1:0-3263 GCA_964514425.1 uncultured archaeon | reverse complement strand
GTAAGAGTATTTCCACCTTTTATTAAAAACGCAAAAAATTGGGGAAAAGGAAAGGGAGAAGAATAGAGCAAAAAAGAATTCTGGAAAACTATTTACCTTATGAAACAACCTTAAATAATTTGATTAAAAGTCTATTATTATGACGAAAGTTTCTGTGCTTTTTGTTGATGATGAAGAAATATTTTTGGATCTTACCAAAAGATATTTGTCGAAACACCAAATAATCATTTTCAAAGCAGCTAATTCAGCAAAAGAAGCATTAGAGATTCTAAAAAATAATTCAATTGATATAGTTGTTTCAGATTATCAAATGCCTGAAATGAATGGATTAGAGTTCTTAGAAATATTTAGAAGAAAATATGATTTACCATTTATTATTTTTACAGGGAGAAGTAGAGAAGAAGTAGCTGTAGAGGCACTAAATCTTGGGGCAAACTATTATCTACAAAAGGGAGTAGACTTTCAAGCACAATTCGAATTATTGGTGAAGATAATAATACAAATAGTGGAAGATTATCGCAGCAAAAAAGAAATAATGAAATTAATTAAGGAAAATGAAGAAAGATTACTATCAATACTTAGCTCAATTGAAGAAGCACTTTATATAGCTGATATGGCAACATATGAACTTTTATATGTGAATAAGGCCTTAAAAGACAAGTTTGGTGAACTAAAACAAGGGCAAAAATGTTATGACTATTTACAAAATAGGAACGAACGATGCCCATTCTGTACAAATGATAAAATTTCAGGAGAATATTACGGGAAAAACTACATATGGGAATTTCAAAATGAAAAAAATGGCCGGTGGTACAAATGCTATGATAAAGCAATACCTTGGCCGGATGGAAGAGTTGTAAGACTTGAAATGACGGTTGACATTACGGATCTTAAACAAACAGAAGAAATGTATGAACAAGCAAAAGAAACCTACCTTGGAATACTAAATACTCTTACTGAAGCGATTTATGTACAAAATCAAGAAGGCGTGTTTCTAGAGATAAATAAGGGAGCAGAAAAAATGTATGGACTAACTCGTGAAGAGTTAATAGGGAAAAAACCTGATATAGTAGATGCACCAGGAATGAATGATCTTGAAAGTGTAATGAAACAAATAGAGAAAACATTCAAAACAGGAGAACAGTCTCGTTTTGAATTTTGGGCAAAAAGAAAAGATGGAAGCGTTTTTCCAAAAGATGTAATAGTAAACAAAGGGCAATATTTTGGAAAAGAAGTAGTAACTGCAACAGCACGAGATATAACAGAACTCAAGAAAGCAGAAAAAGCATTGAAAGAAAGCGAAGAAAGAGTAAGAATATTAGTAAATAATCTGCCCGAGGGTTATATCTATCAAATTTTGACAAAAATTGATAAAGAGTATAACAGAAAGTTTACTTATATTAGTAAAGGTGTTGAAAAAATACATGGTATATCAATAAACGAAGTATTAGAGGATTTTAATAAGCTTTATAGACATTTACCTGAAGAGGATAAGAGGATGGTAGCTGAAAAAGAAGCGTTATCATTAAAAGATATGAGTGCATTCCATGCAGAATTAAGTTTTGAAGTTAAACCAGAAACAAAGAAGTGGATATTGCTTAGCTCGTCTCCAAGAAAAATTAAAGAAAATGAAATAATATGGGATGGAGTAGCTATAGACATAACAGAACGCAAACAAATGGAAGAAGCTCTAAAAGAAAGTGAAAAAATTTTTTCTGGAATATTCTCATCCGCCCCTGTAGGTGTAAGTATTATGACAATTGATGGAATATATATAAATGTCAATGATTCACTATGCAAAATACTTGAATTTTCTAGAGAAGAAATAATAGGAAAAAATGTAGTGGATCTGGGAATAGTTGATAGTAGAGAACGGGATGGGATATTAATGCAAGTTGAAGATAAGGGAGGAATTCTTAGGAACTATGAAATGCAAATAATAACAAAAAACAAAAAAATCAAAGATATACTGATATCAGTACAGAAAGTATCATTCCAAGGAATACCGCATAGACTGTCAGTTTTGATAGACATTACAGAACGCAAAGAAGCAGAAGAAAAAATAAAGAAACAAAATGAAGAACTACAATCTTTAGCAAGATATATGGAACATGAAATGAATAATTCTACAAGTGCAATATATGGCTATATAGAACTAGCAGAGAAGGAAGAAAAAGAAGAAGAAAGAAAGAAATGGGCAAAGAAAGTAAAGAAACAAATAGAATATATAACGAAAATAATGAGAAAATCAACAGAATTAGCAGAAGCAGGGGAAATAATAGGAGAGAAAGAAGAAGTAGAGATGGAAAAATTAGTAAAACTGGCTGAAGAGTTAGTAGTACCAGAAGAAGTAAAAGTAGAAATAGCAGAAAATCTACCTAAAATCTATGGGGATCAAGGAAAATTATTGCTAGTTTTCAAAAACATCTTTGAAAATGCAGTAATACATGGAAAGCCAACAATGATAAGAGTAGAAAGTAGAGAAGAAAAATCGAAGACGATAATAAGCATAGAAAATGATGGAGAGGTAATAAGTGATAACAAAATAGAAGAGATAGAGAAAGGAAAATCAAAGAGGTTAGGATACAAAATAATAATGAAAATATTAAAAGCACATGGGTGGAAATGTAAAATAGTAAAAGAAGAAAATAAAACAAAAGTAGAAATAACCATAAAATGAGAAGAAGGGCGTAAGGAAAAAGAAAAAAGGGAGAATATGATAGTTTTTATCACAACTGGCAAATAGAACAACAAAAAAGGAAAATGAAAATTTTACTCAGTTAATTGAGTTATTGTTGTAAGATTCTAACCTTTGAAGATTTAGTTAAAGTTAAGTCTTTACCCAAACTAGAGCTTTTTGAACGAACGGCTGTCACTTCAATCCATGCTCCTTCTTGTACATTTTCCAATTTATTAATTTCATCATTCCACGCAGATAATCTTGCTTTATCGGTTAAATCTTCTACTTTACAATTAAAAATTATAGCTGTTGAACCATCATCGCGTATAAACTCTCGCAAAGATTCTTTTTCTAAAAATTTCACCCGAATTATGATGTTGTACATTTTCTCTCTGAGAAAAGCTAAATTAACGAATTTTTGAGCGATATCCACTTCATCAGAAGAAAGTTGTTCAATCTGAGAGATTTTTGTCGAATGAAGCTCTAATTCCTCATTTCTATCTTTTTTTGGCAGAAAACCTTCAATATGGACATACATGTTTTCATGAAGCTGAGTTAAAAATTCACTATTTTCATCTCATGA
>CAZEQQ010000370.1:0-3265 GCA_964514425.1 uncultured archaeon | reverse complement strand
GATTTCTTCCTCTAGAAACATATGAGAATTTTTGAAGAAGAAAGTGGAGTTTACTCCTGAATGTAAAGAATAAGCCATAGAGAAAGTGTGTTGTAGAGCAAAATCTCTGTATGTTTGTGTTTCAATTTCTGAAAAAGGGATTTCTCCAGGATAGTCACGATCTAAAGAATTGTTACTATATGATACACCGTCTCTGAAATGAAAATCATAGTTTCTGTTGAGATCAACATAACCCACTGGATCCTCATTTATTTTGCCATCACCATCATTGTCGATACCTTCATAATAACGATAAATATGGATTAAATCTGTACCGTTTTTCTCATACACATCAAAGGCAGAGATTATACCATCACCATTAACGTCTTCTATAGGATCTTCATCCATTAGACCATCATTGTCATCATCAAAAGGACGAGCATTTTTTCTTAAGTAATCATTTTTTCCATCTACAACTAAATCTAAACTGTCAGGATTTATAGTAGGAATAATATAAATCTCTTGAGTGTCAATATAGTGTTTTATTTGTGTATCTATTGAGTAACCTTTGACTAACATAACCATAAAACGTAAGGCTATTTCAAGTGAAATTTGCTCATTTCCATGGTGATGAGCTACTACAAGTGTTTTTGCTTTTTGCTGTGTTCGCAGTTCATTGGTTATCTTTACAGAATAGATGTTTTTCCCAAAATAACTCTGACCTATGATCTCCAAATCAACTAATTCGGATACTGTGTTGTTAAGTTTGTAGAGTTCTTCTTCAAGCATACTTGAGTTGTGATAGCAGTTCAAATAGTCTAAATCATAAGAAGACCAGTCCCCTGTTACAGACGGTAAATTAGGATATGCCAATATAAGGTCGGCTTGTACAGGCATGTTAAAGGTAAAAAAAATAAAAAGAATAAGGGTAGTTTGAAAGACTTTTTTGAGCCTATATTTGTACATAAATAACTATATAAATATTACACATAAAAATTTTGTGAATAAATGATACGTTTTTACAAACTTAGCAAAAACCTTTCAACTTAACAAATTATCGGTAAATATTCATTTCCACCAAATTTTTCCTTCTGATACAATTATGGGAGACTACTGAATAACCATGAAATATTAAACTTAATCAAACTGAGAATATCAAAGAGGAGAGGACATCACACAAAATGATACTACTTCTTGCGAGTACAATGCCTTATGTTGAAGAGAAATGGCTGTATGACACGGATTATAAATAAAATGTTGAATATTTTGTGTCAAAAGATTTGCTTTTAGGGGAGATTGGAGAGATTGGTGATAGTTTGAAACAAGAATTAAATTCTAAAATGTGCAAAATATACACATTCTAAATTTTTAGTTGACAAAAGCAGTTAGCGTCATAATGTTCAAGCTTCTAAAGAAATTGAATAGATTTATTTAGGGAAAAAAAATGTACATAAGGTAGAAAGTTTTGAATGAAAATAGGTTCAAATCCATAGAACTAGAAGTAAAGCGAATCAAAGAGTTGAATTTAAGCGGTGAGGATACATTTTTGATAGCTTGTGACTTAATAGAAGGTCTTCTGAGTATTCATAGAGAGCAAAGAAGAAAAGAAAGTGCAAAAGTTCCATCGACAAGTGTCACGAAAGCACAAAGGGTCAAACAATCGTAATAAAGCCAGACTTCGATTAGCACGTAAATATGAACAAATCTACAACCGAAAACGTGATTGGACTCACAAGATTTCACACGATCTTTCACAATAATACGATGCGATTATTTTGGAAGATTTAAACGTAGAAGGAATGAAGAAACGCGGTAAAGGTCACGCTAAAAGTGGTGGTAGTTCAATATTACTCTCTTTTCCCTTCTTTCGTATCCTCCCATTCAATAAAGGAATTGAGCAAAATATCTATATGTTTGGACATCTCTGAACTATGTTCGAACTCTATTTTATCATCATTAATCTTAAAAGAAAAGGTTTCAGGTAACTCATAAAGCCAAACAAGTAAGTCTTTTTCATTTAAATCAAGGATAGAAGCAAGCTGTTTAATTTTAAGGACTTTACTCCGCTCGATAATTTTAGTAAAACGAGTAATACGTAATTCTTGCTCTTGATGATGTTTATCTTCCATTTGATTTTTTGTTCTAGGTGAGATATCATTGTCAAATACTATTTCTACATTTTTCCTATTCTCTTTATTAGCTACTGATTCTTTATCAGCTAATTCTCTAAATTTCCTAAAATCTTCGGGAAAATCAGATGTCAAGGAAAATTCTTTTTCATCAAAAATAATACAATCTTCAGCCATAGGATTCTCTTGTATAGTAAGAGTTTCAAGTTCTAAACAATTTTTAAGGGGAGTAAGATTGATCTCATTTATATCATTATTACTAAGGTGTAAAACTTTGAGTTTTTTGCAGTTTTCCAATGGTTCTAAGTCAATTGATGATAATTTATTCTGACTCAAATCAAGAATCTCAAGATTCTCGCAATATTGAAGAGGGGAAAGGTCTAAACTCCACATCACATTATCATACAGATACAAGGCTTTGAGTTTCTTACAATAAGTTAAAGAATCTAAATAGACATCTGATAATCTATTAATGGATAAATCAAGAACTTCTATATTACTACCATTAAGTGGTTCTAAGTCAATTTCACGTAAAGAGCCATTACTTATGGATAAACTTTGCAGTTTCTTAGCCTTTGCTAATGGTAAAAGATCAATCGATTGTAAGTTTTCAAATATCTCTATTTCGGTACTATTATCATCAAATTTACCTTTGTATTTTTTTCCATTACTTCGATATCCTGAGAGTTTCATAGTAAACTAACCATCTTTTCCTACTATTGTTAGAAAAATAATAAACAAAATGATATATAATGTTTCTTGGAATTTAAGAGTGATTCTATTCAATTAAAAATTATACTACAATATCAATGTAAAAAAATAATAGTTAAAATGAGTATATTATATTGATAGAATTATTAAAATTACTATTTTTCAAACAATATTTTTATAACAAGGGTCTAACGATATAAATTTTAGATATTATGTCCAAACTAAATCAATATTACGATGATATGCTAGAGGAAAAAGATTATATCTTTTTGCAAGACCTAGAAAAAAGCATTAAAACTCGAATACCAAAAATGGGTTCTAACGATGTTCTAAGAATGATACTAACTTTTGGCTATTATTCCGAAGAAAATAGGATTAAAGGGTTAGCTTTAGGTACAACAGGATATTTCCAAAGTGTAGGAAAACAAAGTTTACACTCCTTTCGC
>CAZEQQ010000369.1:0-3271 GCA_964514425.1 uncultured archaeon | reverse complement strand
GTGAACAGGCAAAAATTCTTTCCAATTAAAGTGTTTTAGTGTCTCTATTCTTAAAAAAACCGTGGTAAAATTTAGGTTTTTTGTTTATCATTTAGTAATTTAGCTTTCACTATGAAATGTGATTAGAGCAGTAAATGGAGTTAGTAAGTAACTTTCCAAAACACTAAAAATTTAAGTGTGATTGAATATAGAATAACAATGACAATTGAGAATCAGCAACTTTTCGAAAAAATCTTAAAAATTGAAAAACTCCTCGAACAAATCAATTCAAAAATGGATAACTTTCTTGGTATTGAAGAACTAGCTGAAGATGAGCTAAATGAACTTCAAACCATACATGAAGAGATAGATAAAGGCGAATACATAAAGTTAGAAGAGCTAACTGAGGATTAGACTTGTGTTAAATTATGCTTTCTTGAGAATTGATGGTTTTTTGGGGAAAAAAAAGAGGAAAACTCTAATTGAACATTTTACCAAACAATGACCATTTAAAACGTTTAATTCTCAAAAGCAATGGGGCAAAAAAAGCAAAAAGAGAGAAGAAGGAAAAATAGGTAAGATGAGAAGTGATCCCGTTATTATCAATAGCCTCTCCACCATCAGTAATAATCCAATTAAAAGTATCAATGATGTGCTTTCTTGCACTTGCAGCTGCACTACTATACTTTGAATAACCCCCATGGAAAAGTACATTAGATTGTAGCGATTGTTGTGACCAATTTATTAAAAGATCATCATAGTTGGAGGTAGAAAGAGTAATAACACCAAACATATAATCCATGTCCAGTACTCTACTGACATCCCAAGAACTTAAATCTTGATTAAAGGAAGAAGCACCATAAAACATATAGTTCATGTTTGTGACACTACTAACATTCCAGCTATTTAGAGGCTGGTTAAAGGAAGAAGCACCATAAAACATTCCTTTCATTGTTATGACACTGCTTGTATTCCAATTATTGAGAGATTGGTTAAAAGAAGAAGCATAGTAAAACAACCCTCTCATCGTTGTGACACTGCTTGTATTCCAATTATTTAGTGGTTGATTAAAAGACCAAGCACCCCAAAACATATAGCTCATATCAACAACTTTTGAAGTATTCCAATTCCCAATTGGTTGATTAAAAGATTTAGCTTGATAAAACATCTCACGCATAGTTGTAACACTACCCATAGCCCAAGAACTCATGTTACCCATAGTTCCTAAACTTTCACAACCTCTGAAAGCTCGATACATAGTTGTTACATCGGTCATGTTAGGTGCATCAGTAGCAGTAAGAACAAGGTTAAAGCAACCATAGAAATAACTACCACCATTCCCTAAGTTTAAGTTTCCCCATTGAGAGATTTCAATAATTTTCCTTTTATCTCCAGTATTGTTAAAGCTCCACCCTTCTATAGTTCCTGTTATAGTGAGAGTGTAAGAACCTCCAGTTTCATAAGTATGAGTAACTTCAGGTTGATTCCATGTTGTTATCTTATTGGTTGTTTTATCTCCCCAATTAATGGTAAAATCATAAGATCCACACGATTGTAGAGGTAATTTTATTTGAGTATAATTACTCACACCAGAATGATATGTATTCCATCTAGATATAAAAGCTGAAGAGTCCATGAGAGAATCTTCTCCTCTTCGTGATTCATACCTTAATTCATTTGTTGTTTTGTCGTCTTTCTTTTGTATAGTAGTGTGGTGGTGTTCTTCACCATAATTCTGACAACTACTAGTGATACTACTATTTTTAAGTTCATAAGGGTATTTTGCACTCCCCTCTTCTCGCGTTTGAGTAAGTGCATATTCAACAAAATGAATTCTCTCTCGATTCTGCTCACTTGTTTGATGATTAAACTGTTCTAGTGAATGCACTGGTAATATAATTGTTACACATAGAATGTACAGAAATATAACACTTATTATTCTTCTTTTCAAACAAATACCTTCTCGATTAAATTTGCATATCTTTCTTTCCTTCTTAACTATATATTTAACAATTTATTATTCTCTCTTTCTAACTTTGAAAGACATTCTCGACAGAAAGAAGAGCTATGGAAGCGATTATGCATGATTATTTAGATAATTTATCCTCAAACATTAATAAAGTTGCTTCTACAAAAAAAGGAAAAAGAAAAAGAAAAAGAGGAAATTGGGCAAAAAATGTGTTCAAGGGGTAGTTTCTTCCTTTTTATGATGATAGAATTTACAAGCATACAAGATAAAAGGAGAAAATGAGATGAAAAGGCTTTTTGGAATATTCAAAAACAGAAGAGATAATACGATTATAGATACTCCAATTTTTATTCTCCACTGGAAGTTTTTATAATTTCCATTGCCCGTAAGATAGGATGTTTTCACATAGGAGACGAAACAAGAAGGACACCTTAAAATAAAATGGTAATAACATCACAAAAATTTCTTAGGATAGACTCAAAAGTTGAGACTTTTTTTACAAAAATTTGTGCTACTCAAGTTGGCAGAACTTCTCTTCTATGCCATTGATAATCCATTTGCCTTTAATGAGGACACCTCGTCCTAAGATAAATTCGGTGCTATTTTTGAATGATTCAATTTCTACAGGTATTTCTTTGTTACTAATTTTTACTTTAGTAAATGAAGACACTAAATCTATTGTTGCTCCAGTTATCGTTTCTGCTTGGTATGACTGCTTTTTATAGTTAAACTTGCTTAAGAATCCAGCTTCATTAAAGTCTGTATAAGGTATCAGAAGATCTCCATCATATCCTGTATCTATAATGACATTTGGCAATTTAATCCATTGGTATAGTTTAGGATAAAATAGTTCTAAGTTAATTATAAATTGTTCAATTCTATAATCCGTTTTTAAAAAATCCCAACACTCCATAGTAATTACCCTAACTTCCTTTTTATCCGCGAACCAAGCTGTCTTTTGCTATAAGCATTTCCACTATTTATGTCACTTGGTGCTATAATTCCTACTTCTTGTTCTGGATCAAGTTTTTCATATAAAACTATAATATCTTCTGCAACAGTTACTACTTTATTCTTATGATTGATAGCTATAAATTTTCCTGGATAAGTTTTTCTTAGTTCTCTAACCACTTGATCTTTATCATTATTTGTATCATTCATAACTTCTTTTTGTTTCATTATCCAGTCTTCTATTGCTTTTCGTAGAGCTAATGAAATATTTCCCTTTTTTAGCCCATATTTATTTGCAACAATTTTACGGAATTCTTGTTCTAGCTCTTCTGGTATTTCACCTTTAATAGTAGCCATTTTACATCTGTACAT
>CAZEQQ010000368.1:0-3274 GCA_964514425.1 uncultured archaeon | reverse complement strand
TTGACAGATACATTACATAGTCGCTTGCCATTTTTCATTCCTCAACTAAAAGATAAATTTATGTGAACATTATAGATGTTAACAACTAATTGATGCTCAGTATAATAAGGATTAATTGGGTAATATAAGGGATATTCTTTATTAAAATAACCATACTCATTAATTATCCATGCTTCAGCTCTTAAATCATAATTAAAATCAAAAGCAGGTAAAGTAATTTTTTCTGTTTCATTATACTTCAGAAATATATTGGTGGGACTTTGTTTAATGTCTGTTCTACTATCCTCTATAAGGTTAAGTTTTAAATGTATAATATCAAGTGTAAAGATTTCTTTATCTCCTACTGTAGTGTAGGATGTTTGTAAAACATAACGATAAGAAAGGGAGATATAAAGGTATACAGAATCAAAAATAGTACGTGATTCATTTAAAACACTTATATCATTAAACAAAAGTTTGCTCCCATTTAAGAAAACATAATTTTGATCTTGTGGGCCTATATGGTAACTATTTTCCCCAGGTTCATATCCACCTGTATTAGTATTTCTATGAACAATTCGTCCATATTGCTCATCAAGAACACTTAAGCTTCTCTGTTTGTTAATATCAGAAAAGAAAAATATTACTCTCCATTGATCATCATAGTATAATTCGCCTCGATCTTGGTAAAAACGCATGTCATTACTTGCAGGTGGTTGTTTTTTCGCTAAATCTTGAATAGTTGCGTCTAGAGTAAAGAAATATAACTTTGTCGAGTTATTAACACTATTATCTTTAAACAATTCAATTGTAGGTACCATATATATCAAAGATATGCCTATCGCAGCAAAAGTTAAAGTAAACATAAGTAGCGTTGCCACTATTGGAGTTACAGCCCTTTTCTTTCTGAATGATTTAAAGGATTTCATTATCTAAAGTTAATATTGTATAAGATGTTTTAACTCTATCGGAACTTTTCACTCTACCTTTGAAAGCAACCATTATTCGTTATAAGTGGAATTAAATGCGTTTAGAGAGAGTATAGTGTGTTTTTATTACTTACAAGTTTTCTAACTAACGTTTCGATTTTGTCGGAAGTATTTTACAACAAAACAGCCTTGTACTCGCTCTGAACTGAAAAAAAAGCCTTAAATAGCTAAACCTACCTTGCTCTTAGCTAACGAAGAAGTTTAGAATTTCTTACAAGTTTATTAATAAATTTATAAAGTTTACAAGTGAACGCTAATGACATTAGAATTATCCGAAAATGCACAAACAGTACTAGAAAAAAGATATCTTTTACGAGATGAAAACAGAAAGTTAAAAGAAACACCAGAACTTATGTTTAAAAGAGTAGCAGACTTCATAGGAGAGAGTGAGGAAGAAAAAAAAGAATTTTATGACCTAATGACCTCACTGAAATTTCTACCAAACTCACCAACATTAATGAACGCAGGAACAGAATTGGGTCAGTTATCGGCATGTTTTAAGGCGGAACAATCAATAATGACTAAAGAGGGTATTAAAAATATCTCTGAAGTTAAAGCCAATGATTTAGTTTTAACAGCTGCTGGTTCTTATGAGAGAGTAATTGAAACTATGAAGCGTAAATCAGACCATTACTACAAAGTTAGCATTGCAAAACTACCAAAAAGCACTTTGTTAGTTACAGGAGAACACCCCATTCTTGCATACAAAAATGACGAAGTTAAATGGGTTTCTGTAAAGGATTTATCAAAAAACGATTATGTAGCAATATCATATCCAAATCAAGTTTCAGATGTTGAGTTTATCTGTGTAAGCGAATATATTAATGATGCACGGTATTTTGTTGAAAAGGGATATGTTTATAGATCTAATGTCGATTCACGACTACGTAGCGGAGAGGTAAGTAAACAAGTTAAACCTGTAAAGAATAAAATCAAAGTGGATAATGACTTTTTAAGATTAATTGGTTATTATGCAGCAGAAGGGGATCTTAGTGAGGATTATGTTAGATTTACCTTCTCAGATAAAGAAGTAGAATATGCTGAAGATGTTATGCAAATTGTTAAAGAAAAATTTGGGTTAACAACAAAAATAGAAGAAAACACGTCTGGAAATTGGATTAATGTTCGTTTTCACTCGAAAATTTTTGCTGAATTTTTTGGTTCACTCATAGGTTCAGGTTTTAATCATAAAAATATTCCAAACTGGATCTTGACACTTCCTTGTGAAAAACAAGAAGATTTCATTCTTGGCTGTTTCCGTGGCGATAGCACGCTATTTTTGAATCGACACGTTCATAATGCGAGGCTTGTTATGTGCAATTACAATGTTGTCTATGCATCGTGGGTAATATTAGTTAGAATGGGTATATTACCTAGATTAGGGACATGCACTATGCCTGAGATAGGAACAGAGCTACCCTACTCATGTACAATTTCTGCGTCTCAAGCAGAAGATTTGATGCATGAAATCTATCAACAAGATATTTCTGGAATTACGCAAGTTTCAATGCAAAGAATAACACAAAAAACAATTAATGAACAGATTTTTCTTCCTATAACTCAAATAGAGTTGATTCAAGAAGAGTGTGAGGTGTATAATTTTGAAGTTGAAAATGAACACACATATGTTGCTAATTGCGTATCAGTTCACAATTGTTTTGTTCTCCCTGTAGAAGATTCACTATCATCAATATTTGACACAGTTAAACACAGCGCCTTGATCCACCAGAGTGGAGGAGGTTGTTGTGCTGAGGGAACCATTATTCCTACAGAAGAATATGGTTTCGTTCCAATTGAAGAAATTCCTGAATTTCAAGGAATCGAAGCTGATGAAAAAGGGCATAAGTGTAATCCTTTTACTGTTTTTTCTTTCGATACAACTACAAAATCATTTACTCGAGCTAAAGTCTCCCAAGTTTGGAAATTCAAAAGAAATGAGTATATTAGAGTTAATTTTGGTGCAGAAGGGCATATTGAAGTTACAAACTGGCATCCTTTTATTGTCTATGTACCTTTTGGTGAACAAAAGAGCGGAGGCCATTATTCAGAAAAAAGAGCGGATGAACTTAAAGAAGGTGATTGGTTAGTAGCCCCTTCATTTTATGATAGATTATTTGTGAACGAAGAACCTGACTTTTGGTGGTTATATGGTTTTTTCCTCGGTGATGGCAGTATTGATGAAACAACAAATGGTATTAGGCTTCGTTTCTTTAGTAAAGATCAAGAATTACTAGAAAGAGTACAAAATATTATTGAAAAATATACAGGTGCAAAAGGGTCTTTTTCTACTGATCCTAGAAACAATT
>CAZEQQ010000367.1:492-3278 GCA_964514425.1 uncultured archaeon | reverse complement strand
AGTTATGAGTGGTTTATTGAGTGTGTAAATTGGATAAAAGATAAGAGTATACCTTTATTAGTTTTAGTCAATAAGATTGATAAAATAGAGAGAAAAGAGAGAAAAGAGTTTTATAAAAAATTTATGGAAATATTTAATGTTAGAACTATTAAAAATGCCTATCCTTCATTAAATTTCAAAATATTTATAGCTTCGGCATTAGAAGGTATAAAAATTACTTCAAGTCTTAATTGGTTATTAACTGAATTTTCTAAGACTTATTGTACAAAGATACCAAAGTTATTAGCTTTTTGTGTAGTTGAATCAAAGCTTAATACTACTCAGCAAATTATGACTGAAAATTTTAATAATTATTTGTCTACTGATGCTATTCCTTGTCTAATTAAGCAAGAATTATCATTTTATAGCGATAAACAAGATTTTCTTTATAATGAATTTGTGATGAAAGAAACCAAAGGAATTTTTATGAAGTATGAATCAATTGCTATGATTATAATAATAGAAAAAAAACCATTAGATTTTATTCCAAGGTACGCTTTTTTAAATTTTATAAAAAAAATGGATGAAAACTCAAAAGATGAAAATACACTTAGTATGTTACATACATTGGTTGAAGAACATCACATTTCTTCAAATATTATCTTAAATTAGTTGTATTAAGTAAGATAAAAGATTCTGATAAAGAAAAATCTTTAAAGAAAAAGGTTTATTAGCTCCTCTGTTTTTCTTATTTTATGTCTTGTGGGGAAAATAAAGTTGATACTTTCCAATACTATTATCTTCATTCAAAGTGGTATTCAAAAGGTCATAAATGGTGGTTATTAGGTCATGCTTTACAACATAAATGGAGTTTTGCGATAATATCTTTTTTTTCTATTATAGGTATTGTTCTACAAACATTTATTCCATTTATTTTAGGTAATGTTTTTGATACAATTATTCCTACATTGGATTTAGAACTAGCTATCCGTGCAGGTATGATAATCTTAGTTTTGGGTTTAGCTAAATTATTCACGAATTTTATTTCTTCTGCATTAAATGAAATAATGGGTCAGAAAGTTGAGATGCAAATAAGATTAGAGTTTTACGAAAGTTTGCAGTCAAAAAGTATGGACTTTCATGATTCTTCAAAAATTGGAGACCTTATGAGTATGGCAACTGCTGATACAAGGATGATTAACGCTGCTGTTTCACCAGGAGTAAGAATGGTTGCTTCTACACTAATAACTTTAATTGCTACTTTTATTGCAATGTGGATTGCTTCACCTATCCTTTCACTGATATTTTTATTGATTTTGCCAATTTACCTACTTTTACTGAGTTCTTTCGCCAAGCGTTTAAATCCTCTTAGTGTCCAACGTCAAGCTCAAGTGGCGCGAATGAGTGCAGAGTTACAAGAGAACTTAACCGGTGTTAGAGTAGTAAGAACTTTTAGCGGACAAAAAAGGGAAATTGATCGTTTTAGTGATACTGTTATGGAATTGGAAAATATTTTAGTGAAAAGAGGTATAACAAGTGCATTTTATCTGCCTTCATTGTTGATAGGGCTTACAAATGCGGTAATATTTCTTAGTGCTGTATATTTCATCCAAATCACTTTAGGTGGAGAATTGGTAATACCTTTTTTAGGTGTAGACTTAACTATTGCACAAATAGGAATTGGTGAGTTGATAACATTTCTTGTCCTTACATCCTTTCTTATTATGCCTACAATGTTTTTAAGATGGATTATAGACATGACACTCCTCGGATTTGCTGGGTCACAAAGAATATTTAGTGTTGTCTCTACCGAATCAGAACAACTGCAAGGTTCTTATCTAACTGACAGCATCAAAGGTAAAATAGAATTCGACAATGTTTCTTTCTCCTATAAAGAAAATAGCCCTCTTGTCCTTAATGATATTTCTCTAAAAATTAACCCAGGTGAAACTGTTGTTATTTTGGGACCAACAGGTTGTGGAAAAACAACTATAATTAAATTACTTCTCTCTCTTTACTGTATTAAACAAGGAGCAATCAAAGTAGACGGTGTAGATCTTAAAGAGTGGGACATAAACAATCTACGAGAGAATATTGGGTTGATAGAACAAGATACTTTTCTTTTTTCAACTACTATTAAATCGAACATATCGTATGGCAAACCTGATGCTACTGATGAAGAAATAATAGACGCTGCTAAATCAGCTCAAGCTCACGATTTCATTATGTCATTCAAAGATGGATATGACACCATTGTTGGTGAGCGAGGTGTTACCCTTTCAGGCGGTCAAAAACAACGAATAGCCATGGCTAGAGGTTTTGTCCTTAATCCAAAAATACTTATCATGGATTCCTCAACGAGTGCAGTTGATGCAGAAACAGAAGCTAAAATACAGCAAGCTATAGAAAAACTTCTTGAAGGAAGAACTACAATAGTAATCACACATAGACTATCAACACTTAGACAAGCATCTAAAATAGTTTTTATGGAAAAAGGAAGAATAATAAAAATTGGCACGCACGATGAAATGATAAAATCTTTCGAACCTTATAGAGACATCTTTAAACGCTACTTGACTCTACCACCACTAGAAAAAGAAACTAATGCAAGGAGGGATCAATAATGGGTGGTCACACATTTGGTAAAGCAGAAAAGCAGTTTTTTGACCAAGATTATTCATTTAGAGAGATTTTAGTAAGATTGTGGAATTATGCTTTAAAAGAAAGGAAAAATCTTTCAATACTACTCTTAACATTGATAGCGAATACAACTGTAACAATTATTGTTCCTCTAATACTAAGGCAAG
>CAZEQQ010000367.1:0-482 GCA_964514425.1 uncultured archaeon | reverse complement strand
ATAGATCTCCTCACAGTAGAGGGAGTGGTAATTAATTTCAGTAGAGTTAATCTTTATGGTTGGCTTTATCTAATAGGAACAATTTTAACATGGATCGCCTTCTTTTTAGTCGTAAAAGCTCAATGGACCATTATTGCAAGAACGGTTACACGTTTGAGAATGGAAATGTTTCAAGAGTTACAAGAACACGATCTTTCTTTCTATGACAGAGTAAAGACTGGAAGAATAATGTCAAGAGTTATGAATGATACATGGGAATTGAGTAATTTTCTGCTTATATTTGTAGATTTAGCAATTAATTTTGTAACGATTGTTATTATGGTTTATATCCTATTTTCTGTAGAATGGAGATTAGCTTTAGGAGTAATGAGCGTTACTCCCATTATTGTTCTCTTAATGTTTGTCTTAGGAGGGTTGATTATTAGATTGAGTAGAACAGTACAAAGGACTGTAGCAGCAGTGAATGGTGCTATGCAAGAGAG